>JAGRAS010000196.1 GCA_020434465.1 Bdellovibrionales bacterium
TCCTCGCCTGCGAAAAATCATTAGGTGTTAGTGTTTTTGCACAACCCAAAGTCTTTGCCAAAATTTTTCCAATTCTATTTGCATCTTGATTTTGAAAATAGTGCTGATCAACCTTCTCACATTTAAAATTCGTAATCTTGATTCCAAGTTCTTTTAATATTCTTTTAAATTCTTTGCGATTGGACGCAAAAGTCTGCTCCCGCTCGATCAGCAGTGCTAGCAGTTCTTCTTTAGACATATCCCTATGAGAGGGTAAATCTATTGAAGATAAGGACAGCTCTCTTGAATCCTGCTTTAAGTTGGCTCTGCATAATAGTTTCATTTACTTAAAGTTAGAATAAATTTAAGTAAATTGACAATCTAAATACTTATGTTTTCAGGCATTTAACAGAATTTTAACAATTTAAGCCCTCTACATCCCCTGGGCTAGATGAAACTATGACGAATTGGATATAATAAGGATAATGACTATTCAATCAAATTCTTGGACAGGCGCCCAATTTAGTATGGCTAGGTTTTTAATATCCCTAGCCAGTTTAGTACTAGTTTACTCTAAGTGGGGTCAAATAACTCAAAATAATATTTCAATTATTATTAACTTAATTTTCCTGTTCTCCATTATACTTACTGGAATCGGATTTAAAACTAAATCTTCAGCAGTCATCGCCTGTATTTTTTGGACACTTATCTGGTTTAACTATGCCAATGTTCATCTCATTACATTTCTTTTTGGTTTTACTAGTTTTTTTTACATTTCTAGCCTAGAGAAAAATCCTCTTTGGTCTCTTGATGGTCAAAAGCTAGAAATACCTAATTACACCTGGTCTATCAGTAATGAAAAATATCATGATCTTTGGAAAGCCTTTTGTGGGATTATTTTTCTTTCAGCTACTGCAAGTATCCTAAAACTTCTTTTTTTAAAAAATACAATCAATCAAGGTATTTTTGATTTTGGAGGTTTAACACAAGTACCCTCAACTATTCTCAATCTGCAATTATGTTTACACGTTTTTGAAATCACACTAGGTTTTTGCGGAATTTACTTTGGCCCAAAGAAAAATATTTGGATTTGTTTAGTCTTACTTTTGCTTACCTCTTTTCTTTTCACATCTTCTAGCTACTACTTGTTTGACCTTGCTTGTATATTATTTGCGTTCAATCCAAGTTGGTTGGCAGTAAAGGCTAATATCTCTCCTGAACTTATTTTTTATGACGGAGAGTGTGGTCTATGCCATCGTTGGGTAAAATTTGTACTTTCAGAAGACCCTTATGGAGAGCGCTTTCAATTTGCGACATTACAATCTAAAGCCTTTGAAAGGGTTTCTAAAGATTTGAGTGAAAATGTAGATTCAATAGTCCTTACTAAAACAGATGGTAAATCTCTTATAAAATCCTCTGCTATTGTTCATATTCTTAAAAGCTTAGGAGGACTTTGGTTGTTAACTTCATGGGTTTTATTTTTAATTCCTAAGTTCATACGTGATTTTGCATATGAAATTATCGCTAAGATTCGTTACAGCCTTTTTAAAAAACCTAATGATGCCTGCCCACTAATGCCACCCGAGTTAAGAAGAAGGTTTATCGTTTAGCACAGCTTATTAAGCCGGATTTACCGTCATATTTTTTTATTATCTCATATAAGGAATTGAAATTGTTTGATTTTCAATTTTTTAAAATCTTGTGCTTAAAAATAGCTTTGTGTAGCCTAAGCATGTTTTAGTGTTAAATACTAAATTAACAAACGAAACTGTTTTTTAAAGTTTTGAAAATGATTAAAGTTAATTCACTTACTAGAAAGTATGGTACCTTCACCGCTGTAGACAATGTTTCATTTAATATTCCGAAAGGAGAGATTGTTGGTCTACTTGGTCATAATGGAGCTGGTAAAACAACCATTATGAAAATGATTACAGGCTGCCTCGAGCCTACTGAAGGGGAAATTGAGGTAGATGGGCTTGAAGTTCAAAAAAATCTGTTAAAAGTCCAATCAAAAATTGGCTATCTTCCTGAAACATGCCCAGTTTATCCAGAAATGCCAGTAGCTCTTTACCTTGAGTACATGGCCGAACTTAGGCAAATTAGTTCAGAAAAAAAATTGGCTGCGATTAAGAATGCACTTCAGAAAACTGAATTAATTGAAAGATCAGATTCAATAATCTCAACTCTCTCAAAAGGATTAAAACAAAGAGTTGGAATTGCACAAGCTATACTTCATAGTCCTGAGATCTTAATTTTAGATGAGCCAACTAGTGGATTAGATCCTGCTCAAATTGACGAGATAAGAATTCTGATTAAAGAGCTCAGTTCTACATCAACAATTATTTTATCCACACATATTCTTCAAGAAGTTGAAGCAATTTGCGATAGAGTAATAATACTTTCTGGAGGAAAACTAATAATTGACTCTAAGTTGGATGAAATAACAAAATCTGATAATTTAATTGTATCAATAGACTCCAGTGAAAATAAAATTGAAGGAGAACTTAAAAAACTTGCAGGGGTTAAATCAGTTGTAATTGATTCAACTAATCTCAATACTTCAAATTCTAAATGCAAAGTACTAAAGCTATCTCTTTCTGATAGAATTGAAGTAGTAAGCCCTCAAGTTGCAAAAACTATTGTTAACTCTGGAGCCTCACTTTATTCACTTCAGCCGGAACACAAAAGCCTAGAATCAATTTTTAGAGAAGTCAGCTCGCGTTAAAAGGAATTAAAGATGTTTAAAAGAATTTGTAATGTAGCAAAAAAAGAACTTGTCACGTACTTTTCATCCCCTGCAGCTTTTATTTTTCTAATTGCCTTTCTAGCAATAAATTTGTTTGTGTTTTTCTCACTTGAATTATTCTACGCTAGAAATATTGCAGACACTCGCCCGCTTTTTGAGTGGATTCCATTATTAATGATCTTTCTTTCTTCCTCATTAACCATGAAAATGTGGAGTGAGGAAAGAAAGTCCGGCACATTAGAATTTCTGCAAACCCTACCTATTTCAAGTTACGAGTTAGTTTTTGGCAAGTTTTTAGCCTGTTTGGTTTTGGTTGTTATTGCACTAGGCTTAACTCTACCTATACCAATTACTGTATCATTTCTCGGGGATCTTGATTGGGGCCCAGTAATAGCAGGATACATTGCTTCAATTTTTCTTTCTGGAGCGTATATCGCGATTGGTTTATATGTAAGCTCAAAAAGTGACAACCAAATTGTTTCTTTAATACTTTCTTCCCTGGTTTGTGTTTTCTTTTTTCTTATTGGTTCAAGACCAATTACAAACTTGTTTGGTACCGAAAGTGCTGGTTTCCTAAATTTATTGGGCACAGGTTCACGCTTCACTTCAATAACTAGAGGGGTAATCGACCTACGAGACATTTACTACTATGTTTCAATTATTGGCGTTTTCTTATCTTTGAATATTTATGCCTTGGAGCAAATACGCTGGTCTCAACAAATTACAAGCAAGACTCATAGTCTTTACAAGCTAGCGATTGGTTTACTATGTGCAAATTTAGTTGCTGCTAATTTGTGGCTTAATCAAATTAATAATCTAAGACTAGACCTCACTGACGGAAATATCTATTCTATCTCCGACACAACCAAGCAATACTTAGATCAACTTCAAGAACCCTTATTAATTAGAGGCTATTTTAGCTCTAAAACACACCCGCTTCTTGCACCACTTGCCTTAAGACTCCAAGATCTTCTTGCTGAATATGCTGTGGCAGGTAATGGTAAAGTAATCGTAGAAATTATTGATCCAAGGGAAAACCCTAAGCTAGAGGAAGAAGCTGCTCAAGAATTTGGTATCAAACCTGTTCCTTTTCAGATATCAGATAAATACGAAGCTAAGCTTGTTAATAGCTATTTTGATATCGTTTTACAGTATGGAAATAAATTTGAAACATTATCTTTTCAAGATTTAATCGAGGTTAAAGCAGTTACTGAAGAAAAATGGGATGTAACATTACGGAACCCTGAATACGATCTTACCAGGAGTATTAAAAAAATTCTTTATGAATTTCAATCGATTGATAATTTATTCGATAAACTACCTGAGCCTGTAAATTTTATCGCGTATATAT
>JAGRAS010000197.1 GCA_020434465.1 Bdellovibrionales bacterium
TGTTGATCATTTAGACAAACAAAAACACCCTTTCCAGCAGCCAATCCATCATTCTTAATTACAATTGGACTTCCTAATTCTGCTAATACCTTTTCTAAATCACTCTTATTACTTACTGATTTATATTTTGCAGTAGGAACTCCTGCGGCATCCATTATTTCTTTTGAAAAGCTTTTTGATCCTTCGATCTGAGCAGCGGCTTTTGTCGGTCCAAAAACTCTTAATCCTTCCTTCTTAAATTCATCAACTATCCCCAGGGTTAATGGATATTCAGGACCAATTACGGTTAAATCTATTTGATTTTCTTTAGCAAACTTAACTAAGTTATCAATGTCATCAACGGCAATTTGTACATTTTCACACATCTCTTGCGTGCCAGGATTCCCCGGGGCACAGAATAACTTATCAATTTTTTTTGATAATGATAATTTCCATGCAATAGCATGCTCTCTCCCTCCAGATCCAATAACAAGAACTTTCATACTTCCTCCGGATTAATGTCTAAAATGTCTTTTTTGAGTAAATCCAAAAACTATTCCTAATTCTTTAGATTTTTCAATTACCGACTCATCGTTTTTTGCTCCACTCGGAGCTATAATTGCTTTTACGCCCGCTGCCGCAAGAACTTCTATATTATCTGTAAACGGAAAAAAGGCATCTGAAGCAGCAACCGACCCTGTTATTTGGTGACCATGCTTTTGAGCATTTGCTAAAGCAACTTCTGATGAATCAATTCGACTCATTTGACCAGCTCCAACACCAATAATTGATAAATCTTTTACTAATACTATGGCATTAGATTTTACATGAGCACAAATAGTCCAAGCAAAATTCAAATCTTTTAGCTGGCTCTCACTAGCTTCAATGCCTGAAGCCCAAGTTATTTCAGCAATTTCATTACTTACATAATCTTGCTGTTGAATCAAAATTCCATCACATGCAGTTCTAAGTTCTGTTTCTATGCATGGTGAAAGACTTATCTCAACAACACGTAAGTTTTTCTTAGAGGAAAGAACTTTAAGCGCCTCTTCACTATATCCTGGAGCAACAACTATTTCTTTAAAATCTTCAGTAATCAGTCTTGCTGTAGCCTCATCTATTTCTATATTACTTAATACTATCCCTCCAAAATGACTTCGAGGATCACCAGTTTTAGCAGCTTTATAAGCAGAAGCTAACTCTGGTGATTGTGCAGCACCACATGGATTTAAATGTTTTAAAATTGCTACAGTTGGTTCTTGATGAATGAAGCTTTTAATCATTCTAAACGCGGTATCAACATCTAAAAGATTATTATATGAAAGCTCTTTTCCATTTAATTGTCTCCAGGAAACTTCTTTATTCAACGGGACATAAAAACTTGCATTTTGGTGTGGGTTTTCACCATACCTTAACTCCTGCTTCAACTCTGTCATGAAACCTTTATATCTAGAATTTGGCGTCTTAACTTTTTGAGAATCATCAATATCTTCTTTTGATAAATACTCGGCAATCTTGCAATTATAATCAGCAAGCTTAGCAAATGCTTTGGCAGCTAGCTTTTTACGAAAAGCAAGTGAACTACTTGAATTGAAATCATTATTTGAAAGTTCAGTAATAGCTTGTTCATAATCACTTGGATCAACTAGTGTCATAACACTTGAAAAATTTTTGGCAGCTCCACGAATCATACTTGGACCACCGACATCAATTAGCTCAATCATTTCTTTTTCTAGTAGCGGTGGAGAAGCTTCTAAGCCTTTTTCAAATGGATATAGGTTGACTACTAAAAGATCTATAGGATTTATTCCTGATTCCTTAAGTTCAGCTAGGTGCTGCTCATCGTCCCTTTTAGCTAGAATACCTCCATGGATTTTTGGATGAAGTGTCTTAACTCTACCAGCTAGAATTTCTTTTTGACCTGTATAATCAGAAATTGCCTGAACTGAAATACCAGCACTTTGTAGAGTTTTAAAAGTACCTCCTGTCGACAGAATTTTGAAGTTTAAATCTGATAACTTTCTTGCTAAATCTTCAATTCCAGTCTTATCAGAAACGCTAATCAAAGCTATTTTTTCCATCACTATTCCTTAAATTACAACTGTAAAATCCAAGAGAGAATTATCATATTTTTATAGTGAATGACAAAATTTTGAGGTAAAAAAAGGTTCTGAAGGGGAAATGCCTGCTATTATTGAGAACTGTAAGCTTCTATTAACTTTGATATTTCTTTTAGCTCTGTTTCAAGTTCATATCTTTGCTTAGCTAACTCTGCTTTTTGATCGGCTTTTGCTCTTACATCTTGGCCTGCAGCGATTTTTGCAAATTTTATTTCAGCAGCAAGGGCTGCAATATCTTTCTCTGATTTATCTCTTGAGATTGTAAGCTCTGCTGTTTTGTATTGAACTGCTTTAATTTGTTCATCAATGTGATTTATCGCAGCAGCTTTTAAACCAGCTACAAGCTCTTTTCTTTTGTCTGCAAGTTCACTAGAAGAAGGTTGATTAGTCGAATTTAAGGATTTTTTTTCAACACTTTGTAAATACATCCAAGTAACCTGATCAAGCTCTTTTTTGATAGCCCCTATTACTGGAACTTCATCTGCTAAATCAGCCGCAGTGTTTAGTGCATCGGGGGATTCCAGTTTCTTTCTTCTTCCATACCACCTTGCGAGATTTCTTGTGCTTTCATCTAGTTCAGAACTTATTTGACCTAAACTTACTTTTAATGAACTCACTTCTTGACCTGCAATCTGTAAGAAATTCTCTGCTTCCTCTTTAGTTGCATAATCTAGGGCATTTAAACTTCTATCAATCATTAGAAGTTTTTCAGTTAGCTGTTCTCGTTTTTGCGCCAATGTTTGAGGTTCAAGCTCATTTTTGCTTATTTTATTATCGGCAATTTGATTTGAGAGAGATTGTTTATTATTAGAAACTGCTGAATCTAATGTTTGTCTGTTTGCTTTAGAAGAAACTGTGATCTTCGTTGTTGCAAGCAGGTACCCACCTAATAATGCCGCTACAAAAACAATAGGCAAAACTAAATCCCGAGATTTTAAATAATCCCTCCAAGAAGGCCGTCTATAAATTGTCTCAATTAACTCTTCCTCGCCTATATTATCACTAGCACTTAAACTTTCATTTTGCTGAGTCTCATTATTAAGAAAATGTTTGGTTGCTTCCTCCAAAAAAGCCTCTTCAAGCTCAAGAGTTGGTGGCTCGTCGTGTTCATCCTCAAGATTAACAAAATCAGTTGCAACCTTAGGGAATGCTTCATCAACCTTAACTAATATTACAGTAATATTATCCGGGCCTCCCATGCTATTTGCTTTTTTTATTAATTCTTTTGCAGCAAGTTCCAATGAATTATTTGAAACTATGTCTGAAATTTCATCTTCAGTTACTTGGTTGTAAAGACCATCTGAGCAAATAAGATAACAATCCCCAGCAGCCGGGCCATATTCATAAATCCAACAATCAACATCCAACTCTGCATCTGGTCCTAATGAACGGGTCAACATATGAGATACTGGGTGATTATCAGCTTGATCTTGAGAAATTGCCCCAGTGCGAATAAGCTCTGTAACTAAAGTATGATCCTTGGTTATACTTTTTGCTTTCTGATCGCGAATTCTATAAGCGCGAGAATCACCAACATTTACTATAAATAAATTTTCATCGCTAAAAATTAAGCTAACAAGAGTTGTGCCCATTCCTTTTAAGTGAGGATCAATTTCTGATTTTTTATATACGGTATTATTAGCTGTTTTTACTGCTTCAATTATAGTTTCTCGGTTTACAAAATCTTTTGTTGATAATTCTTTTAAGTAAGTCTCAACAGCAAGAGATGAAGCTATTTCACCACCCTTCATTCCACCCATACCGTCGGCAACAACATAAATTGAAGCCCCATGATGATTTAAGTTACCAAAAGAATCTTGATTTTCTTCACGTCTCAAACCAACATCTGTAAAAGATGCATGTCTAAGATGCTCTTGGGGATAAATACTATTTGATGTATCCAGAGTGCTCATTTAAAAATGCAAAAATCAAAAGTCCAAGCAGAAAGGAAAATTAGTACAACTTTTCCTG
>JAGRAS010000198.1 GCA_020434465.1 Bdellovibrionales bacterium
ATAAAGCACTAGATTCAGCAATTAATTTACTTGAAAAGCGCTACGGAAAAGGCGCAATCATGAATCTTGCAAATAAGCCTGTTGAAGAAATTGCAGCAATACCAACTGGTAGCTTAGGTCTAGATATTGCGCTTGGGATTGGCGGTCTTCCAAAAGGTAGAATTTGTGAAATTTATGGCCCAGAATCTTCTGGAAAAACAACTCTTGCACTACACCTGGCTGCTGAAGCTCAAAAACAAGGTGGAACAGTAGTTTTTATTGATGCAGAACACGCACTTGACGTTCAATATGCAAAAAAACTTGGCGTTGATACAGGCAAACTTTTAGTTAGCCAACCTGACTGCGGTGAGCAAGCACTTGAAATCTGTGAAACATTAATACAATCCGGATCAGTTGACTTTGTCGTTATAGATTCAGTTGCAGCACTTGTACCAAGAGCTGAAATTGACGGAGAAATGGGAGATCAACAACCAGGATTACAAGCAAGACTAATGAGTAAAGCTCTAAGAAAACTTACAGGCGTAACTGCTAGATCTGGAGCTTCTATTTTATTCATTAACCAAATTAGACATAAAATTGGTGTAATGTTTGGTTCTCCAGAAACAACTGCTGGTGGAAATGCATTAAAATTTTACTGCTCAGTTCGATTAGATATCCGCCGTGTTGGTTCAATTAAAGACAATGCTGATGTAACTGGTAATAGAACTAGAGTAAAAGTAGTTAAAAACAAAGTTGCCGCTCCTTTTAAACAAGCTGAATTTGATATTATCTTCAATGAAGGTATTAGCCAAAACGGTGAGCTTGTAGATATTGGAGTAGAGAAAGGAATTATCGATAAAGCTGGTGCATGGTATTCTTATAAAGGTGAGCGACTAGGCCAAGGCCGTGAAGGAGCAAAAATCTTTCTTAAAGAAAATCCAGAAGCTGCGGCAGAAATTAGAAACTTAATTCTTGAGACTATGGGAATTGACTCACTAGCTCCAAGTAAGTCATCTTCTGAAGATAATATAGAGTTAAATTCTTCTACTGCTAAGGGTGAAAAAATAGATAAAACTCAAGAAAAAGAGAATCTAAAAAATTCTGATGGTGAGAAAAACTCTAAAAAAACCGCTAAAGAATCACCAATTAAAGCAGCAGACTCTAAAGTAACAAACATTGATAGCAAGAAAAAAGCTGTCAATCAGTAGTTCTTTTTAAGTAGAATTGAGCGCTGTTAGGCTAGACAAACTTTAGCTAACTGAGATAATGTTGTTAATTTTTAGCAGTAGTTTCTACAGTAACTTCTAGCAGTAACTTCTAACAGTGCATCAAATGATAGTTCGATCAACTGGCAATTTATATCCCAAGTTATACCTAATCACATTTGGTAATTCTTGCCACTATGTCTTAAAAGGAAAAAATCAGTCGGTACTTTTTGATCCTGGAACAAGCGCTCACGTTTCAAAACTTGGGAAAAGGCTACGCCAAATTGGAATAGATCCTGAAAGCATTACTCGTATTTTAATTACAAACACGTCTTCACATAGAATTGGAGGCCTCCCCTACCTTAGAAATCATATTCCATATGCCAAAATTGCATCTACAGATAAGATTGCCCAATTACTTTCTGACAGAGACTTTACTGATGAAATTTACGAAGAAGACTATAGCATTTCCAAAGAGTTCTTTGCCTCTGGTGATTCATTACCTACTTCTAGATTAGGTTATTCAGCTGGTATGGAAGTTGACATTATTATTAAAGAAGATCAGATCCTGGAAGTAGACTCGGAACTAAGTATTAAAGTTTTATCAACTCCTGGTTATTCTGAAAATTCACTTGCATATTTAATAAATCCATACAAATCCTTAGTCATAGATGAATGCACTGGTTATCTAAAAAATATAGATCAAATATCTCCTGCTTGTAATTATTCTATTGAAGCAACTTTAGAAAGCATTAAAAAATTATCAACTTTAAGTTTAGACAGTTTATGTTTATCGCACTTTGGAGCCCTTAAAGAAGAAAAAGTAGCTGAACATTTTAGTTTAGCTCAGGAAACAATTGTGCAGCTAACAGAAGAAACAGAAAAAGCATGGAAAGTAGGTGTAAAAACGGAAGAAATCTTAAGTGCACTAAAAGAAACTTATTATTCTTTAAACAGCTGGGATCCAATTTTAAAAAGATGCTTAGAAAAAAGCCTTGATCAAGTCTGGGAACAGATAAGCTAAGTTATTGCCAATTTAGACGCACCCACGCTAGGGCATGATCAGACCCACCTGCTGGTAAATAATGAACTCCGCTATCATAATCACCTTCATTTGCATAATTTTGCCAAGCAAAAGGAAGTGATTCTGCAGGCAATAGTATGTCATCTAACCAAGAATAAACTCCTTTGTATTTATATGTTCCAACTTTATACTTAGTTTGCGGATCTTCTGTAAGAACACTAAAAAGCTTTTGGGGATCACTTGATTTTGCTTGGCAAAAAGGAACTCCTCGCGTGCCAAGACGGCATGGTGCAGTTCCTTGAAAATGAGATAGTTTTAAAGTTCCCTCAAGAATTTTTGCACTTGCTGAATCAAAATTACTATTTCTATCTCCTAATAAAACTAAAATTGTTGATCCTGAACTAAACGAGTCTGCATGCCTACTTTCAACCACTCTGCGCAAAGCCTCTGCCATTTCCATTCGATAAGTTTCCCATTCAAGGTCAGCAGGATCGCCAGTGCCGCTCCGTTTCGATTTAAAATGAAAAGTAATTAAATTCACAATCTTGCTGTTTGACCCGCCACGGCCGTTAACTTGCACCTGTATCTCAAAAGGCCCACGAACAAAGCGCCTGGGCTTCTGTTTTTCATTTAACTTTGGCAATTCTACTCGTGAATAAGAAATTGAATTAATTATCTTGCCTCTATCTGCTGCAATCAGATATGCAACTTTAGAAACAGGATCATTTGACGGTCCGACTTCAAAATTCCAAACACGCCCAGTGATTGCTGCCATTGCACTTGCTAGAGTTTTTATCCCCTTTTCAGTTTCTTCAGACCCCCTACCAACAAGCTCTTGCACTGCAATAAGATCACATTTCGTTTTTGCAAATCGTTGAACTAAATCTCTAAGTTTTGATTTATAATCATCTTGATCACCACCAAGCCTTGAAGAATATACCGCATAAGTTCCAAAGTTTTGTAGATTTTGAGAACAAATCGTAAGCTCCGGCTCACCTCTAGGGTCATCTTCAGCTACAAGTTGTGACGTTCTAGTTTCAGCAAAAGTCGGGAAACTTAAGAATAATAACATTAATACAAAACAATTTTTGAATTTCATATTGCCCGCAACCTTCTTCTAGAGCTGTTTTTTCGACGCTCTGGCTCTAAAAATTCTTCAAGCAAAACACCTGCAGACTTTGCTGCTTCAATTTTGCTTAATGCTAGATGACCAATTAATAATGCATCAACTATATCCTGATAAGCAGCAAGATTATCTAAATCAGAAAATCCAATTTTTATTAACTCCTTGGAGTATATAAATCTTGCAGTACCTACAGCATGAGATTTTACTTCTTCTCGCACTACTTGTTTACCGCTTAAACCAATTACCTCAGTTTGCACTGATCTTGGATTGATTCTTCCTGGCACATTAGCGTTAAAAGTTCTGGCAACTGTTTCAAAAATTGATCTTACCTGCTCCACCTTAATAGCTGCATCTGGGTCTTTTATTGAAGTTGGAGCCTCTGAAATTAAAACATCGTTTGAGTTAAAATCAATTGATTTTAATATTTCGATAATCTTTTTTTGCAAGTCAGCAACCCTAATATTAAAGGGATTACTACTTTTTATAGACTTAACTCGTCCTACCCCAAGCAGTTTCTTGCTATCTATGCAAAACAGAGCCCAGCCTGAACATGTTAAACTAGGATCTATTGCCATTAATCTCGATAACTTCATGGCTAAATACTACGATTTATTACTATATCTTGCCATCGCTAATTTTATCTGGGATAACTTTCTGCGTTATTTAGAAAATTAGATATGGATCAAGATTTACTTACTGACATATACA
>JAGRAS010000199.1 GCA_020434465.1 Bdellovibrionales bacterium
ATGGGGGAGCAAGCATTGTATGGAACTTATGGGTTGTAAAATATGCTCCAAGCAAAAAAACTGCTGATTATATGGCAGTGCATACATTTCTAACTGGTATGCGAGGAGTGCTTAGCCCTGTATTTGCTTTTTGGGCAATACAATTTATTGGCTATAGTGAATTTGCATATTATGCTGCAAGTTTAAGCTTTCTTGCAGTAATAGTTCTAGCCCCTGTAGTAAAAACTAAAAACCGAAACTAATTTTTTAAAGACAACTTTTTTTAGTTTGCTTCGAACTATTAACATGGATCTTAGACTAACAACTACAAGCCCTCCTGTTTTTTATAGAACTTTTCAGCCACGAGTTGATTTTCAAAATCATACTGTTTCTGATCCAATTTTAAGAAACGTTTTATTTAAAATTAGCTTGGCATTTGGCAAAAACTTAATCATTACCAGTGGAGATAGAAAACAAGTTGTAAATGGAAATACTAATAGTCATCATCTTCAAGGGAGAGCCGCTGATTTTTATATAGATGGAATGAGTCTAGCTGATACTTTTTTTAATATAAGAAAACTAGATTTTATCTCTCGAGGATTTCAAGTTATATATCATACAGAAAATACCACAGCCCCACATATTCATATTGGTCGTTACCATGATATGAGACCAAGTAATTTTATGCTTGATGATGGCGAGATATTAAACAACTTCAAATAATGCTGCGCCCCAGGTAAATCCACTTCCAAAGGCTGGTGTTAATACAAGCCCTCCGGGGAGAAGTTTCTCTTCAGCCAAGGCATCTGCTAAGCCTATGGGAATAGTTGCTGAAGTGGTATTTCCATATTTTTGAATTGTATTAAATGCTTTTTCTACTGGAATTCCTAAACTATGAGCAACCATTTTATTAATTCTGAGATTAGCTTGATGTGGCACTAGCAAAGAGACATCTTCAATCTTAAGTTTGTTTTTATTTAAAATTGAGCTTGAAACTTCTACCATGCGTTTAACTGCGTGCTCAAACACAAGGCGTCCATTCATATAAGGATAAATTCTGGCTTCTTCAAACATTTCAAGAGTCAAGCGTTCTGGATAAGCTGAGCTACCTGGGCACTCATTCCAAAGTTCTTTAATATACTTACCATCTGCATGTAATTCTGAGTCAATAAACCTTAAGGAATCGCTTGCCTTAGAACTTCTTTCGGCTTCTAACTCTACTATGCAAGCTCCTGCTCCATCACCAAAAAGTACAGCAACATCCCTACCCCTTGTTGTCTTATCTAAGCCTGTAGAATGAACTTCTGAACCAATAAGTAAAACTTTCTTATGCCTTCCAACTGAAACTAGAGCCTGAGCCATTTCTAGACCATACAGGAAACCACAACATTGATTTCTAATGTCATAGGCAGGAATATTACCAAGTTCTAAGCCATGCTGTATCTGGACACCTATTCCAGGAAAAAAATAATCAGGGGAAAGTGTGCAAGCTACAACAGCATCAACTCTCGGATTTCCAAGCGCAACTAAGCACTTTTTACCGGCATCAATTGCTAAGCTGCTTGTTTTAGTTTCTGCATCAACCCAATATCTTGTTTCAATTCCAGATCTTTTTCTAATCCACTCATCAGAAGTGTCCATCATCTTAGAAAGATCATCATTTGTAATTTTTCTCGCGGGAATAGATTTTGTAAAACCACTTAGAATAACACTTTGATTCATTCGTTTATCATCCTAGGTTTAATGATTGGGAACCGCCTACCAGCACCAAAAGATTTTCTAGTTACACGAATTGATGGCGCCATCTGACGGCGTTTATACTCACTTGTCATAATAAGTAATTTAGTTCGCCTTGCAATTTCCTCAGGATCTTTCACTCCTTTTTTCTCTAACCAATCAACAGCTTGCCTTAAAGAAATCCCCTCTTCAACAAAAAGGTCTACTAAAGGTGATAGAATTGAATAATTAGCTGGTAAATTAGCCTCATCAGTTTGATCTAGTTCAAGTTCAGCAGTTGGAACTCTTGAAATAATACTTTCTGGAATTAAATCAGTTCCCGCATCTTTATTGATAAAATTAGCAAGTTCATAAACAACAGATTTACTTAAATCTCCAATTACAGACAAACCTCCACACATATCTCCATATAAAGTACAATACCCTAAGGCTACCTCTGTTTTATTACCGGTTGTTAATAATATTGCTCCACTCTCCTGGTTTGTATATTCCATCATAATATCACCTCGAAAGCGTGCCTGAATATTTTGCTTAGTAATTGAGTTGAGTTCCTTATGAGCAGCTAAGGCTCCCTGCTCCCAAGATTTATATAAACTTGCAATCTCTCTTAGCTCACATTTTATTCCCAGATTTTTGGCTAGTAATTTTGCATCGTTTAAAGTTTGCTCACTGGTAATATGTGAAGGCATACTTACTGCAGTTACAGCATCTGACCCAAGTGCTTTTACAGCTAAACTACAAACTAAAGCAGAGTCTACACCTCCACTTAAAGCAATATAAACTTTTTTAAAACCATTTCTTTCTATATAGTCTCTAATACCTAGCACCAAGGCGTGATAAATTTCTACTATCTTTTCAGTATTTGGGATTACAAGTTCTTTAGTTGAAGAAAGATCGACTATTGCCAAGTCTTCTTCAAAAGCTTTGGCAAGAGATACCAAACTACCATTAGCATCAGTAACAAAACTTTGACCATCAAAAATGACTTCGCCTTCATATCCATCTTGAGCACCAACCATATTTACATAAATAAATGCTGTGTTGAATTTTTTTGCAGCATTAGATACCAAAGTTATTCTTTCTCTAATTTTCCCCGCATGAAATGGAGAGGCCGAAATGTTAATCAGCAAATCAGGCTTCTGCTCGATAAGTTCTTCAGTTACTTTTATTTCATAATTTTCATCCCAAAGATCCTCACAAATCTGAACTGCTATTCGCTTACCATCAACTGCAACTACTTCTCTTGTATTCGCTGACTTAAAATATCTCCCTTCCCAGAAAATATCGTATTCAGGAAGCAAAGTTTTTTTAACTGAAGCAATAATTTGCCCCTTGTGTATTACAAGAGCTGAATTATACGGCTTTCTGGAGTTAGAAATAAGTATGTTACCAACTATAAGGATACAATTAAGATCAGAAGTTTCACTTGCAATTTCTTTTGCACTCTCAGTGCAAGCTTTTTGAAAAGATGTAAGTTCAAAATTATCTAAAGCTAAGTAACCGGGAATAGAAAGCTCAGGAAAAACAACTATATCTGCTTTTTCTAAGTCAGCTTGCTTAGCAAACTGAATTATCTTCTTGGAATTCTGGCTAAAATCAGTTTGAATAGTTTTTATTTGGGCTAAAGCAATTTTCATATTAACTTCATTAGATTGAGTAACATATGCTAGCAGTCTATCTAGTTAAGTTCCAGTTTAGTTAGAAGTATAAAATTAGAAAAAATCCTAGATCTTCCAACACTTGAGGCTGCCCCAGCACTATTAACCTGAATTCGGTTTAAAAAAGCTCTGGGATAGGAATAAGCAAAGCTAAAGAAGCACCATCGAGATTCTATCTTAAAAACTCAGATTGGGTAAGTAAGTCTGAAAGTTCCTTGAACGTCCTCTTGCGTAGTATTAAAAAAAACTTCTTTAGATATCTCTATAGTTTGAAGATTAATTTCAACTGTCTTTATAATTGGCTGGCAATATCCACCTCCAAAAACAATAACAACAGGTATCTCATTTTCAAAAAATAACTAAGAAGTTTTCTATCTCTATCAGCTAGCCCCTTTTTGCTAACAGCTAATCTTCCTAGGCTATCTTCATAATAAGGATCTGCTCCTGCTATGTAAAAAATAAAATCTGGCCTCTTAGATTTAATGTAATCTAGCGCATTTGATACTGCGTTAAGATACTCACCATCTCCAGCATTATCCGTCAGCCCAATATCAAAATCACTAGCAACCTTTCTAAATGGATAATTTTTTTCTGCATGGATTGATACTGTAAACGTATACACCTCGCAATTGATTTGCCTCCGG
>JAGRAS010000019.1 GCA_020434465.1 Bdellovibrionales bacterium
CAAAAGGGCAAACTACTGAGATTATTTCTACCGAATTGTATCTTGAATATTTCCCGAAAATGAAAGATCCCATGGATCTAGAACATGTAACCAGATACTTTTATCAGCACCCACAAAACTTCAAAATTACAAACCTAGTTTATAAAGATCTTTTATCAACAGATAAGGAAGTAAGCAGTAGTATTTTACAAATAGACAATAAAATATCACTTATACAAAACGCATTATCTGATATAGAATCACTTCGAGATATCAATTTGTGTATTGATACCAAAGAAGATTTTATAAAAGCTGAGAAGGTAGTTTCACTAATGGATAAGCCAATAAGCGACTATTCTTGGCATGAAGTGGTAAAACTATATAAACAGGTTAATTAATGTGCGGAATAGCTGGGTATTTTGGAACTAAGCAGCTTTCAGATTCTGTAATTACTAAAACACTGGACACTATGAAGAAAAGAGGTCCAGATTCCCAAGCCTACAAAAGTTTTATACATGATAAATACAATATTCACTTACTACACTCTCGATTGAGTATTATTGATATTGGCAATCAATCTTCTCAGCCTTTTACTAGTGATGGATACACAATTATCTACAATGGGGAATTATATAACTATCTTGAAATCAGAAAAGAACTGGAAGCTACTGGGATATTATTTACAACGAATTCTGATACTGAAGTATTTTTGAAAGCATATATTCAATGGGGTCCAGATTGTCTTAAGAAATGCGAAGGCATGTGGGCTTTGGCAATTTATGATTCACATAAGAGAACTCTTTTTTTAAGTAGGGACAGGTTTGGAGAAAAGCCTTTTTTTACTTATAAAGACTCAACTGGTTTATACTTTGCCTCCGAAACAAAAACTTTAAGAACACTTACAGAGAAATCATTTTCAGTAAATTCTGAGCATATCAAGCGATATCTTGTTAATGGTTTTAGGTCTCTTTATAAAAACAAACAAACTTTTTTCAAAGATATTTCTTACCTCTCCCCTCGCACCTACGCATTAGTTAAGGATCCTTTAAAAATTCATGAAGTTGAATATTGGTTTCCAAGAGTTGTCACAGATAAGAGCATGTCTTTGGAAGATGCAATTATTGGATTCAAAGAAAAATTTACAACCGCTCTTTCCATAAGATTAAGATCGGATGTACCACTTGCATTTTGTTTAAGCGGTGGAGTTGACTCTGCTTCAATTGCATCAACTGCAGTAAAAGAGCTGGGTGCTAAAATTAGTACTTTTTCTATTATAGACTTTGACTATCGATATGACGAGGAAAAAAATATTGATTCAACTATTTTAGATTTAGATTGTAATGGATTTAAAATTAATACCAGCAAAGAGGGATTTTTTGAAAGATTAAAAAGTTTAATCAATTATCATGATGCTCCCTTAGTAACGATTTCTTATTATGTACATTCATTTTTATCAGAAGCTATTTCAAAACAAGGCTTTCGAGTAGCTCTATCAGGTACAGGTGCTGATGAAATGCTTACCGGATATTATGATCACTTTTTACTTCAACTGCATGATATATATAATTCTGAAAACTATGCTTCAACGCTAAGTTCATGGGAAAAGTATATAAAGCCCTTTGTTCGCAATCCTCATTTAAGCGATCCCAACTTATATCTAAAAAATGATAAGTTCAGAAGCCATATTTATCTAAACCGTGATCAGTTTTCAGAATGTTTGCATGAAGAATTTACTGAGGATTTTTATGAAGAAAACTATCATGATTCTTTACTGAGAAATAGAATGCTAAATGAGCTATTTAATGAAATAGTACCCCCAATATTGCACGAAGATGATTTAAACTCAATGATGCATTCAATTGAAAATAGAAGCCCATTTTTAGATTCAAACTTACTAGAATTCTGCCTTTCAATTCCAGCTCAACACTTAATTAGTAATGGTTATGCAAAATTTATACTTCGAGAAGCAATGGATGGAGTTTTAAATAATAAGGTTAGACTTGATCGTGAAAAAAAAGGTTTTAATGCTTCGCTTAACTCTTTGGTTGATTTTAACAACCCTGAAACTTGTGATTTTTTGCTCGCTAAGAATCCAGTCTTTGATCTAGTAGATCGGAATAAAATCAAAGAAATGCTCAAATTAGACCCACTACCAAACAGTTTTAGCAAGTTTCTCTTCAATTTTATCAATATAAAGTTCTTCTTGGAAGAATTTTGAAATGATTTCTGAAAATTAAGAATCTAAGCAATACAATTCTACCGCTAATATAAAAGAGCGGAAAAGATAACAT
Organism: Bdellovibrionales bacterium; assembly: GCA_020434465.1. The sequence continues at coordinate 2,271 of JAGRAS010000019.1, forward strand.
GTAAAACAATCTATTAATTCCATCTTTGTATGAATTCTTAAAGCCTAAAGCTACCCAGCCAAAACCAGGAACTTCGCCATTAAAAGGCATAAACAGATAATAGAGAAAAGATAAGAAAAAAGGGTTTTTATTAGTATAAACTAGAAATTCATATTCCTGATCAATAATTTCTTCTTTAAATAAATATTCAATTATCGCCTTTTCATTTTTCAAAAGCTTATCTCTCCACCTCCTTGTGACATATTCATTTGGACCAGTAATTTTTTTAGCTACCTCCTCTGAATCACCCAGCAAAATTTCAGTCTGTCCTTTAGAATATAAGGGGTTATAGGCACCTTTCCCCTGCCAAATTTCTCCAACATTTGTAGGCTCATAAGGACTATTATTCCATTCATCTAAATATTTGCAATCGAGCCAGTTACTTATGGATCTAATGGTTTGCTTAAAATTTAAATTCAAATCCTCATTTCTAACAGTAAGCAGTTGCTTTTGATAAATACTTTTGAATGCGTACATCAATCTGGCCCCTGAAGCGAAATAGAGTAACCAAAATAAATATACACAACCATCAAAAGTATATTTGGCTCTCAATAGCTCCTTAAATCTCAGCCAATAATTCCCTAAATGATAACTATACATATTACCATTTTGATTTACGAACTGTTGCCTGCAAGATGCAAACGTTGCTCGTGGATCACGTTCTAGTGATATAAGCCTTGCCTTAGGGAAATCTGAAAGCAATATAGTTACTGCTTTGCCAGAAAAGCCATCATAGAAATTATCAGATCTTAGGCTTAATACATCACTTACAAGAATAAATTTTATTGCATCAATTTTACGATCAATGCCTTTTGCATAGGCATAAAAAGAAGCACACACTAATTCTTTTCGTGAAATATTTTTTTGATTAAAAACAAGAGAATCAAAAACTTCTTTTACGATTTCTCTATCAAGTTGTGTATTTGGGTCAGAACCAAAAGAAATCAAAGTATCACTAACTTTATCTAAAGGCTGATATACAAGGCGAAAATAAGAATCTTCCGCCATTACCTTATGAGCCAAACTAGAGTCAAAAAACTCTCCTTCACCTAAGCCGGCAAATAAATACGAGTAAGTGTATTGAACCCATGGGCAAGAAATTATCTCAGGGTGCTGATCAAAAATTGATTGAAAAAAATAGTTGCCCGCCCTCCCAGAATGATCCAATAAAGCTAATAGATTAACCCTAGAACAGAAATATTTGAACTCGGAATTCATCTCCATTATTTTTAACTTTAAGTCATCATTTGAATTTTAAAACGATTAAAATTTCTTAAGAACCGATTAATTTAAAACTCTCGTCTGAAGAGGTATAATAACGTATAAATATATAGAATAAGTTTTTAACATCAAACCTAACAATTGGGAATAAAAAGAATGTCTTTAGTCGGTGTTATCGATTGTGGAATAAGCAATATCACCTCGGTCTTAAACGCTTTGAAATATCTAGATATTCCAAATACACTAATTAAAAATTCTAAAGATTTTGATAGCTGTAGTCACTTAATACTTCCAGGAGTTGGTTCTTATCATGCAGGCATGAAATCACTTAATGACAAATGTTTCATTGAGATTATCTTACAAAAAACTGAGGCAGGAATACCACTTTTAGGTATTTGTTTAGGTATGCAACTTCTTGGAGAAAATGGTGAAGAGTTTGGTCCTACAAAAGGTCTTGGTCTGATACCAGGTAGTATTAATAAAATGAAACCAAAAACTGCAGAAGCTCGAATTCCACATGTTGGATGGAATGCAGTTAAACAAACTCAAAACTCATTTTTATGGCATGCAATTGAGAACGAAACAACTTTTTACTTTGTTCATAGTTATGCATTTGAAGACACTCCTAAAGAATTCGTAGTTGGAACTTGTGATCATGGCGGAGAAGTTATTTGTGCAGTTCAGAATACTAGTAGTGGTAAACGTGTCTATGGCGCGCAGTTTCATCCAGAGAAAAGTCAAAAACATGGCCTACAACTTTTACGGAACTTTTTTGAAAAATGTTAAAATATAGACTTATACCTGTATTGTTTCTTAAACACGGATTCTTAGTTCGAAGTGAGAAATTTAAAATTCATCAGAATTTAGGTAATCCAGTTGCACAAGTTGAAAGATATAATGCCTGGAACGTCGATGAATTGATTTACATTGATATTACTCCAGATGAGAGCTACGACTATCAAAGAGAAGACACTAATTTAAAAAACCCTAAAAGTATTTTGGAGGTTATAGATATTGTATCAAAAAAATGTTTTATGCCACTAACATTTGGTGGAAAAATAAGAACATTAGAAGATATACGAATCAGAATGGCGCGAGGTGCAGACAAAATAACGATTAATACAGCCGCATTGGAAAATCCAGAGTTTGTAAAAAATGCTGCTGCAGAATTTGGAAGCCAAGCAATAGTAGTCTCAATTGATGCGCTAAGATCTGAAGATGGAAGCCTTGAAGTCTACTCTCATCTTGGTACAAAAGCTACGGGTAGGAAACCAGGAGAGTGGGCAAAAGAAGTTGAAAGCCTAGGAGCTGGTGAAATTTTCATTAATTCAATCGATCGTGATGGTATGGCGAATGGTTATGATATACCATTAATTAAAGAAGTAAGTAGCGCGACATCAATTCCAGTAATTGCCTGTGGTGGCATTGGGCAATATAAAGAATTCGCAACTGGAATTACTGAAGGTGAAGCAAGCGCTTTAGCTGCAGGAAATATTTTTCATTTTAAAGAAGTCAGCTATTTACTTGCGAAAAAAGAACTAAAAAAAATGAATTTAAATGTAAGGTAGGATTTTATAATGTCTGAGAAAAGTCAAATAAAAAAAATCAGATACTGTGCCAAATGTGTATTGCCAGAGATAAACCCATGGATGTCTTCTTTTGATGAAAATGGTGTTTGCAAAGGCTGTCGCGCTGCCGTTCATAAGGAAGAAATAGATTGGGAAAAACGTAGAGTTCTTTTTGAAGAACTAATAAATGAATATAGAAGTGAAAGTGATTATGACTGCATAATTCCTGTAAGCGGGGGAAAAGACAGTTATTTTGCTTGTCATATTGCCAAAGAGTTCAACTTAAAACCTCTGCTAGTAACTTATCATGGGAATAACTATCTACCAGAATGTGAAGAAAACTTACAGCGCATGAGGCACGAGTTTGATGCAGATCACATTATTTTCAGACCTTCCGAAGACATGTTGATTAAATTAAATCGTTTAGGTTTTAAACTACATGGCGATATGAACTGGCATGGTCACTGCGGAATCTTTACCTACCCAATGCAAATAGCAGTTAAGTATAAAATCCCTTTAGTCTGGTGGGGGGATCACGGCTTCACTGAGCAAGGAGGTATGTATTCACATAATGATTTTTTTGAGTATACCGCTAAAGATCGCTATGAAAACGCTCTACATGGTTTTGATTGGTATGACTGGATCGAAGATACCGAAGGTTTAACAAAAAAAGACCTGCGTTGGGCAATGTACCCCTCAGATGAAGAGATAATGGAAGCAGAAGTACGCGGAATTTTTCTTAGCAACTACTTTTATTATGATGGATATTATAACGCTAAGATTTCAAAAGAATTTTATAATTGGCAAGAGGCTCGACAGCCGTTTGAAAGAACTTATCGGATGATTTCAAACATTGATGATATGCACGAAAATGGCATGCATGATTATATGAAGTATATAAAATTCGGCTATGGACGAGGAACCGATCATTCTTGTTATGATATCAGACTTGGGTTAATGACGCGCGAAGAAGGTATTGAGATGGTGCGTAAGTATGACCATGTAAAATCAAAAGATCTTGATCGCTGGCTTAAATATGTTGATATGAAGGAAGAAGAGTTTGATCAAATTGCCGATACTTTTAGAAACGAAAGAATCTGGACAAAAATTAATGGTGAGTGGAAAAAATGTAATATTTGGGATAAAGAATGAGTGAAAAAGAGGTTGAAAAAAAAATTTCTCAAAATGATATTCGCCCGGATAAATTTACTGAAGGTAAATTAGCCGCTTTAAAAGCAGACCTTGATTGGCTTATATCTAGAAAATCAGAATTTGTTAAAGTAAATTGTCCAGCTTGCGACTCTAACCTTTCTAAGGATAGTTTTGAAAAATATACCTTTACTTTCAAAGAATGCACTAATTGTAAAACAGTTTATATGACTCCAAGAGCAAACCCAAATCTCATGGGCGAGTTCTACGCCAATTCCAAACTTTATGAATATTGGGACAAGTATATCTTTCCTGCTTCTGCCACAGCAAGAAAAGAAAGAATTGCAAGACCTCGAGTGCAGAAAATTATTTCCTTGTGTAAAGCTCACGATATTCCCATGAGTTGCTTACTTGAAGTTGGCGCTGGTTATGGAACTTTTTGTGAAGAAGCACTAGCTACAAAAGCTTTTGAAAGAGTAATAGCTGTTGAACCTGGTTCAGCACTTGCCACAAGCTGTAGAAAAGCTGGGATTGAAACTATTGAGGCTCCGATAGAATCAGTTGAAGAGCTTCCCGTACCGCCAAGCGTTATAGTAAGTTTTGAAGTAATTGAACATTTATTTTCTCCAGAAGCATTACTAAAGAACTGCTATGATAAGCTTTCTGTTAATGGAATGATTGTGGTTACATGTCCGAATTTTATGGGTTTTGACATACATACATTACGCGAACTCTCAGACAGCACAGATGCTGAGCATGTCAATTTATTTAATCCAGATTCACTTAGTTTGCTTTTCGAGCGATGTGGATATGAAGTTATTCATTTGGCCACACCTGGATTTCTTGATGCTGAGTTAGTTAGAGAAAAAGTAATAAAAGGCGAATATAACCTTAATGATCAAGCTTTTTTACAAACAGTTTTGATAGATAAGTGGGATGAACTTGGTGAAAACTTTCAAACTTTTCTTAGAGAAAATAATTTATCATCACATCTGTGGATGGCCGGCATTAAGCGGTAGTAACTAGCACGACTTAACCTCTAAACTCTTTGAATCTTCACAGCAAATAGAAATAAACTTAGAATTCCAAAAGCTTGCATTAAGTGGAATATATATGGAAACAACCGCATCTGACTCTAAGTTAATTTTAAGAGGTTTGAGTTCAAGCAAATCATTTTTTATTGGATCTAAATCTCCCATACCTAAATATTTAAGATCACTTCCAGTAGGACGCAAATCAAAGCTTATCCCGTTAATTATGATCTTATTCACATCTCCATTAACAGTTAACATCCAGGGAATCTCTGGTAAAACAACAATATTATCTTTTAATTTGTTAACACAAAATTTGATTCGACCAGGGGCGCGACCATAAAAAATTTCTTGAAGCTTTCTTAAATGTAATTCAACTTCTTGATCAGTTTCATTGACACTAAAAGTAGATTGTGGCGGCAAAGTAATTTCTAGTGGTTTATCTATGTTTTGGCAAAAAAAGAAATCCTCTGAGGAGAATTGTCTTGCATACTTTCTATACTCTTCTTTCCATGGGTAATCATTAGCCCAAACATCATAGACCTCGTGCTGGCCAAGTAATGTCTTGATAAGTAAATTCTTACTCACACTATAGCTTGAGCCTCTCTGGGAAAGCTCTCTTATGTCACAACTATCAACCCAACTAATGTGATCTCTAGTAAAATCATAAAAAAGGGAATTCTGCTCTTCTTTTGAAAGCTTATTATAAAGGTGAACCGCTATGTTTTCTAAAAAATTAATAAACCAACTTGATGGGTGTATATTCTCAAAATCTTTGTAAGGAAACATTTCCATTAAATCAGGATCAATATACCAATCAGTGATTCCATCATCATATCGACAATATCCGTGACTCATCATAAAATCATCAGATCTACAATACATTGTAATTGGTTTGATATTTAACAGCTTCATGCATAAACCCTGAAACATGACCGAAAGAAAAGTACAAAACCCATCTCCATGGAAGAAAAAGTACCTTGGGCCTGAATAGACTCCTGAGTAATACTTTGGAAAATGATGAAAATGTTGAAATCTAAGCAAATGATGTGAGACTGATATGAAGTTTTCAAACAATCCTTTCAAATTATCTGCATCAGTAAACCTTACATAGCACTGTAATGTAATTTTCTTATCTGTCGGGTTAGTACAAGAAAGCTTATTGATTTTAGTGTATTCAATAGCATCAAAAGCCGTTTTACGCATTCTAGGGTTAACTTTGTTCAAGTCCATAATAGGAGTTGTATAAAACTTAGTGAAACCCGCTTTATCGAACTTTTCTAAAAACTCTTTTCTTGTTTGTTTGGTATAGTGTGAATCTACGTACCCGATCAATTGTTTGAGCATAGTTCTATAATAATTTATGTGATGATATTAACACTTAGTATATACACCTCGCAATTGAATTTGCCGAAGGCAAATCAATAAGAGGTGTATTAGAGCTAGCTTAGGCGGAATGGGATAAGATATACCAGGCGCATAATAAATAAAAAGAGCTGTTTTTGTAGTTCATTCTTTTGCGAGGTGTATTAGAGCTAGCTTAGGCGGAATGGGATAAGATATACCAAGCGCATAATAAATAAAAAGAGCTGTTTGTGTAGTACATTCTTTTGTGAGGTGTATATTCGTTTTCTGCGGCTCGATTTGGATAAATCCAAAACCTCGCTCGCCAGGCAAGCTTTTGAAAAACACCTGATCGGCATTTTCAAATGCGCCTGGTATACATACCCCCTTAAAAACACTTTTAATATACGATGGCAGGATGTAATATGTCGATGCCCTCATAGGAAAAACGCTTTGTTTATTAAGCAAAAAGGTTATTGTGAAGCAATCAATTGAAGAAATAGAGGAATTATCAAGAGACAGGTCAGAACCAGTTAGTTCTGAAATTCATACAGGAAACATTTGGTATGGGCATGCCAAGGCAATAAAAAGTTTTTGCGATCTACCGAGTGATTATCCTATCAAAGCTGTCATTGAGCATGGCCCAAAATTTGGTAGCAGCGTTGAAGCTTGGGAAACCAATTCTCCCCTGCCTGCAATGTTTGTTTATGGAAATTTTCGTTATAAAGCACTTGCTCCTGCAACCAACAAGGCTCTATTCACTATTGGAAGCATGCTTTCCTACACAGAACATTATCTTAATAAACAAGATTTGAGAGAAGAAAAAAAGAGACTGGGTAAATCTCTTTTGGTTTTTCCTACTCACGGCACTCACCATATAGACCACAAATTTGATTTAAATTCTTACTGCAATGATCTTTTTGAATTAAGTAAGAATTTTGATTCTGTACAAGTATGTATGTATTGGAGAGAAATAACCAGAGGCTGGCATAAAAACTTTCTTGATAAAGGGTTTGAAGTTGTAACAGCTGGACACATGTATGATGAAAATTTTCTATCAAGATTAAAGAGTATTATTGAACCAGCAACACTGGTAACTAGTAATAAAATGGGCACCCATTTTGGTTATTGTATACAAATGAATAAACCTTTTTATTTTCTTTCTAACCAAAAAATTGAGTTTGAAAAATCACCTGAGGGAAATTCTGAAGTCTTTGCTAAATGGGCATCTTGGGGAGATGTTCATCAATTTCAAGAAAATCTTGAGTTAATTGAAGCCAGCTCATGCTTACAAGATCAAATCTCGAGTAGACAACAAGAATTAGCAAATAAATATTGGGGGCTCGATAAAGTTAAGTCAAAGGAGGAGTTGCTGACAATTATTGAAATAGCAGAATCACTCTACCAAACAAGAAATATTACCCAGCCTCGCTCTTTCCTTTTTAATCTAGGTTCTGAAATGCTGAATAGAGATAATAATTTAATGGCTGAAGTCCTGCTTTCAGAAGCCTCAGATCAAATTGAAAATAGCAATGCCCTGAATTACGAATTAGGCTTAGCATTCGCTAGAAATGGAAATATTGAAGCAGCTACTTCTGCACTAAAAAATTTCTGCTCAGAATACACTCAACACGAAAAAGCTAAACTTTTGCTTGCAGAGATTTCTGAAAGCACTAGATTTGAAAATAAAGAAATACAAAACGGAGAATATATGGATAATAATCCTAAAAAAAAGAATTCTGAATCAGAGGTATATGATTTGATGGAAAAAGCCCATCAACTAATACTTAAAGGTAACCCGCAAAAAGCCTTTGAACTTATAACCCAAGCCAAAGGTTTAAAAACACCTGTTAAAGGCTTAGATTATCTTAGAGCGCAAACTTTCCTTGAAATGAGTTTTGAAAATTCATTTGGCAATGCACGAGAAGCACTAAGAGAAGAACTTAGATTTTTTCCAGATAACAAAGAAGCAAAAGCTTTATTGGATCAAATTCTAGCTAAAGAACAAAGACAATTACCAGAAGGAATTAATGATAATGAATTTTTAGATCTTCTTAAGACAATACAGCCTTATTCTATGCTTCCTGATATAAGGTTGTACTCACTATTTAGCTTAGCTAAGCATGTTTGCATTAATAATGTTGAGGGAGATTTCATTGAGTGTGGCGTTGCTGGCGGTGGATCCACTGCACTACTTGCTACGGTTATTAAGAGGTATTCAAAAATTCCAAGAGCAATTTTTGCTTGTGACTCATATGAAGGAATGCCGCAACCGACTGAGCATGATAAGTTTTATGGAAAGTCTGCTGAATCAACTGGTTGGGGTACTGGAACATGCGCAGCACCAGAAGAAAGTGTACTAGCTGTAAGTCAAGCCTTAGGAGTAGGAGAACTCGTTAAAATAGTCAAAGGGTACTTCGAACAAAGCCTTCCTAGGATAAAAAGTGAGATTTCGAAAATCGCTTTTATGCATGTTGACTGTGATTGGTATGAATCTACCAAAACTGTTTTAAATGAACTCTACGATCACCTAGCAACAGGCTCTGCAGTACAGCTAGATGATTATGGGCAGTGGGAAGGGGTAGATAAAGCTGTACATGAATTTGAATCCAAAAAAGGAATTAAGTTTGATATAAAAAATATAGATAATTGTTCAGCATGGTTTTTAACACCGTAGTTATATGATAAAAGAATTAATTGAAAAAATTCGCTTACAATTCAACTCTGATGAACGAATTGAAGCCATGCTTCAATCTTACAATTTAAAGCCAAGAGACGGAACTGTTGAGATTGACCCATTTGAACTCCTTAGAGAAGAGCTTTTCATCGATCTGATTAGCAACAATCATCCAAAAAGTTTAGTGCTTGATGTTGGATGCGGTTTTGGTCATATGGTTTTAAACCTGCAAAAAGCTGGGATTGAATGCAAAGGTATAGATATATCTTCTTCGCTCATTAGCTTAGGTAAAGAACTGCTAATTAGCGAAGGAATAGATCCAAATAAACTTTTAGAAGCAGATCTGTTTGAATATGATTTTAAAGAAAAATTTTGCACAATCGCTGCATGCGGAGTGATTTGGTATTATAGTGATAAGCGTCCCTTCTTAAAAAAACTACATTCCCTTCTTGAATCTTCTGGGAAAACTGTAATCACACATAGAAACGACTTGTTTAATTTATTTGCTCTTAACGCTGGA
>JAGRAS010000001.1 GCA_020434465.1 Bdellovibrionales bacterium
AATTGCCTTATGATCAACTAATTTTTCAAGCTCTTTTACCCAAGAAAGCCTCCTATCAATCGACTTTGTTTCAAAATTGTTTTGAAGAATAATCTCAGTAGGAGAAATCTTGGATAATTCAAAAAACAAGCTTTCCAATTCACATCCTTCTCTTACTCCCACAATACCTGACTGCACATCTGAGAAAGCAATTGAGCAAATAGAACCGGATTCTAATAGCACAGCGGCTGTTATTGAAACTTCACCTGAATCATTTGAACTTAAAATTTTAATTCCTGGTGTTACAATCCTTTCTAGTTGTCTTTTGACCATCTTTCCCGGCCTTGGCACACCCACCTGGCTAACAATTGCAACTGAATGACCAGCTGTTACCATTCGATCGATATAAGTATCAATAACAGCAAGTGGAACGCCTGCCATAGGAATAGGTTCATCACTATTTTTATCTCGACTAGTTAAAGTTATATTTAGTACTTCAGCAGCAATTACTGCGTCATTAAAAAATGTCTCATAAAAATCCCCTACTTGAAAAAACAACAAAGTATCAGGGTATTTGTCTTTGTACTCCAAATACTGCACTAGCATTGGGGGAAGTTTTCTTTCTGTTTCTGATTTTGCTAGAAAGTTCATTCTGTAAAAAGCCGATTTTTTGTTACAAAAAAGTTACAATTAAAACTCTTTTTCTTTGTCATTCACCAGTGTAACATTATGATAGGTTAACAGAAAAATACAACAAATTCTCTGTATTTTCCAATGGTGAGGTTATGTCAGGTTTTACAACTAATAAATTAATAATTGTCGATGATGAGCCAGGGGTTCTATACGCACTTTCACTAGTTCTACAGACTATGGGATGGGAGGTTTTAAGTTTTGATAGGCCAACTAAAGCACTGAATCACATCCTTACTTATAGCACAGACTGTGACCTCGTGATAACTGACTTAAGGATGCCAGAGATTAGTGGAATGGAATTACTAGAGATCTTACGAACAAAACTACCGGATTTGCCAGTTATTTTAATTTCTGGGCATGCTAGCAAACCTGAAAAAGAAAAAGCAAAAGCATTAGGAGCTTGGGGGGTGCTTGGTAAACCATTTGATACAGATGAATTGAGAGAACTTTTACAAGCAGTAAAAAATATCCCAGGCGCATTTGAAAAAGCCGAATAGGCGTTTTCAAAGGCTTGCCTGGCGTGTGAGGTTTTGGATTTATCCAATCTTTTTATCTATTATGCGCCTGGTATATCTTATCCCATTCCACCTAAGCTAGCTTCGCTAGCAAGTTATATAACAACAGAAATCCCAAGTTGGCTAGTGTGGTCATTTGCTATCTAAATGCACCTGTTTTCCATTTTTAACTAAATACATTACTTCCGGTCGAGCATATGTACCACTATCACTTATGCTTATTGGCCCAAATAAACCCGGATAGTTTTGAATCTCTAAAATAGATTTGTTTAATTTTTTTTCGCCTTTATTTTCCCAAGCTTTTGCTACTACCGACAATGCCTCATATGCCAAACCAACAAAATAAATGTTATGTGGCTGAATTTCGTAAATATCAACATATCTTAAAGCAAGATTGTTTAATTTATCGCTTAAACGATCATCAGCGTTGCTAAACATAACTCCCTCTAAGGCACCATCAGCAGCGTCAATAAATTCTTTACTAATCTGATCTGAGGATAGTACTGGTTTAGAGAAGCCAACTTGTCTTAGTTGTTTAAAAAAAGGAACTGGTTGCTCTCCTATTGGGGCAAACAAAATATCAAAATCTTTTCCATTTAATTTGGCAATGCTGGCTCTAAAATCAACAGTACCTTTATTGTATGAGTCTTCAAAATTAATTTCTCCGCCCAATTCAGTAAATTTTTGTTTAAAATATTTGGCAATATTATTTGACCAGGCAGTCTCATCATGAATAACCGCTGCTCTTTTTGCATTTAATTTGTTAAATGCATACTCCGCTGGTACTGCACCACCATTTGGTGACCACAAACCAAATCCAAAAGCATACTCGCCTAAGTCTTCAATTTCAGGAGAGGACTCCCAAATAGATATCGCTGGAATTCCTCGTCTCCTAGTAACACCTATTCCAACTCTCATTTGTACGTATTCAGCAAAAAAAACAACATCAACATCATTAACAGCGACTAACTTCTCAACAGAGGAAACAGTCATCGAGTTTCTTCCCATATCATCTTCAAAAATCAATTTGACTGGGATTTTCGTATCTTTTGCTGCAAGTTCTAAACCTCTTTTAAATTCCTGAGCAACATTTGCATAATCATTATTTGTCAGATAAAGCACAGACCCAATTTTTAACTCCTTTAAATTATCATCAGCAAAAGCTAAATATGGATTTGTGATTACTAAAAAAACAAAGCAGTAAAATTTACTTAAAAAAGAAATAATTGTCTTCTTCATAGAGATTACTGAATTAACATTTCTAACTCTTTTGACTCACCAGAGCTTAGTTTTATATTTTCAGAAAGCACTTCCCCTTGATTAGGTTTGGCTTCAATTATATATGATCCTTCAGGTAACACTAAATCCTTACTTGCCCCACTTAGAGAAGTAATTTGGCGACCCTTTTCTTCTCCAAGATCTTCAAATACATACCAAAAAACACGCTTTCCACTTGGCACGCCAGGTTCAGATACTGTAGTCATCTTTAGCTTGCTGGCATTGAATTCAATTTTTTCATCAACTAGCTTATCTGCCTCTACATTAATAATCGCTTCTGTTTCCACATAACCATATTTGGCACTGACTTTATATTCCCCAGCACTAAGCACAAACTCTCTGGGTCCATCTGAAGCTCCAAAATCAGTCTGCTTGCCAGTTGAATTATTGTAAATAGTCCATGCAATTCGATCAGAAATCTCTTTTCCACCAGCCATAATGCCTGTAAGTTTTACTTTACCAGCGTTAAGATTAACTGAGACTTCTGTTTTCTTTCCAGCTTCAACTTTTACATTTTGTTCAACGAGGGCTGATTTATGCTTTACCCGCAAGATATATTCTCCAGCAGGGAGTTTAAATTCTTTTTCAGAACCCCCTCCATAAGCGAAGCTTTTTGGATCATTAAACCCATCTGATGGCTGAAGAACATTCCAAGAGATGCTATCTAATATTTGTCTACCGCCCTCTGAATAATAAGCTTTAGCAATTAGCTTTCCAGCATCAAATGCCAAAACTGCATTAGTGGTTTTATTTGCTTCAACTTGAAACTCTTTAGAAACTCTAGCATTACCATAAAGACCTTCAACTAAATATTCACCAGGTGGTATTGTAAATTCACGATTTGTACCTCCTGCCGAGGCAACGTGCTTAGTAAATTCCCCATTTGCATCTTTGCCATAAACTTTCCAAGCAATACTTTCTGTAATCTCAGGTCCATCCTGATACCTTACACCTGATAGTTTTATTTCTCCAGCAGCAAATAGAAATGCTAACTCTGTATTTTCACCTGAGAGAATGCTAACTGGTTTATCTAACTCTACTCTATCTAATCTTGCAGTAACTATGTAATCGCCGGCAGGAATGCTTAGTTCTTTTTCTGGTCCACCAGCTGCGATAACTTGCCTGCCTTTTTCTCCGTTTGTCTCACGCTTATATACATGCCAAGAAATACTATCAGCAAGTTTCTCTCCATTTTCTTCACGCAATCCATAAAGATTTACTCTGCCAACATTAAAAATCAATTCAACAACTTGCTTATCACCTGCAATTAAATTAACAGATTTTTCTTCTTCCGAGTTACCATAACGACCATTTACAATATATTCTCCTGCAGGAAGAACAAACTCTTTATTTGATGCGGCAGTAACCAAAACTTTCTTACCCTGCTTAGCATCAGCATTAGTGTCATAAACACTCCAAGAAACAGAGCCAGAAACCTCAGGTCCGTTAATCTCTTTTAATCCACGCATTGTGATAAAAGATCCACTAAATTCAACTTCTTTTTCAGTAACTTCAGTGGTGACAACTTCAGCCTTAGTTTCTGCACTAAGCTTGCCCCAACTTGCTTTAACTTGGTAAGATCCAGGATTTAGATTGAGTCGAGCTACTGTACCATTTTTTTCTGCAACTATCTTGTTATCTGAAAGTATTTGCCAATTAATTGCACCTGAGATTAACTCGTCTGTCCCCAACTGTTTTGCTCTTAAAATTAAGTTAAAATCAGGAATGACTGCTGCCTGAGTAGCAGCTGACCCTAAAGCATCCTTTAATGAGCCTGCATCATTAGCTGTTCTATACTCACCGCCTGTTGCTTCTGCCAAACAGCGCAATTGTTCTTCATCGTCCTTAGAAACACCAAAGCCAATTACATGAGCAGTAAAATCTACCCCCTGTTCCTCTAAGCTTTTACCAACCTCACAAGGATCGAAATCACAAGTTTCAATTCCGTCGCTGACCAAAATTACAGTTGCTTTATCTTCCGTAAATTTCAACTTTTCCGCAGCCTTGATTACAGAAGCAGACAAAGGAGTCATACCTTTAGGCTTAATTTGATTAACAGTTGCTTGAAAATTAGTTTTATTAACTGGGGACGGTTCAATAAGCGATTCAATATCATCACAATCACCTTTCTTTCTATGACCATATGCCACTAGACCTAAATCTAAATTAGGGCTCAGGTTATCAAGAAAATCACCAACCACATCGCGGGCAATTTCAATTTTTGTTTTACCTTCTATCTGTCCCCACATACTTCCCGAAGCATCAAGCACAACTATCGCTTTAGATCTTTGGCTATTAACTTGATCTGCTTCTCCAGCTGCATACAAATTAAGCGTACAAAAGACTAAACTGCTTAATAAAGAAACAACTCCTAGAGTAATTGTGCGATTTAAAGTTAGCATGGGCCCTCATTATTTTCGTATTTTTCTACGCATTTAGCTTACAACAATTATCTAAAAAATAAAGACTTGCTCAACATTTACTATGTTTTTTTGCAAAGCACTGATTTAAACCCTAGCAATTGATTAAAATTAACGGATGTTTGAAATGAAAAAACATTTAAAAAAATCTCAAGTACTTCTCTGTATTTGTTTTTAGCTGCAGCGTTCAAGACTTTGAGTGCCTGATTTAGCTAGGTATTTCTCATAAAATCTGCAACTTGATAAAACCTTTCATCTAACTGTTTTTTTGTTACTTCTGGGATATTACATACTTCCATTGCATGTCGCATACAAAGCATCCACTGATCACGCTCAACCTCGCCAATAGGAAAAGGCATATGTCTCATGCGTAATCTGGGATGACCATATTTCTGTTCATATAAAGGGGGGCCACCCATCCAACCCACTAAAAATTCGAATAATTTATCTCTAGCTTCTGTTAGATCTTCAGCGTGTAAATCACGAATTGTTTTTAAAGCTGGGTCACTATCCATTTTATCATAAAAAACTTTGACCAGCTCTTTTATTCCTGCCTCTTCTCCAACTGCTTTATAATGCGGATTATCCATAATACAAAAAAATTTTAGCAACGTTTATACATTTTTTTCGATTACTTATTTGAGCATTTTATTGCTCGAATAAGTTTTAAAATCCAAACTATAAAACAATGGAGAAATAAATGCTAACCTCAAATAGAAAATTTATTCTAGATGTTCCTTATGCTGAAAAAGACGATGCAAAACTACTTGGTGCTTGGTGGGATCCTGATCTAAAAAAATGGTATGTTCCAGCAGGTATTGAACTAGATCAGTTTAAACAGTGGTTCCCTGAAGAAAATGAAGATGATGAGAATTAAATTGAATTTCTGCACAATCTATCAGTATTGAGTACCAGAGCCACAGTACCATCCCCCATTAAGGCTCCACCTTGAAGAAGGTTTGTCTCCACACCAACTAGATCTATTGGCTTAAGCACGAACTTACTGATTCCTACTATTTCATCTACTGCCAAAGCAATTTTAGTTTCACCAGAGCATAAAGTAACTACTGGTTGGTTCTCTTCCAGTTGGTTCTGATTTTTGCCAAGTAATTTACTTAATGTGAGCAAAGGTAATATTTCACCATTTCTAGATATGCAATCATCTGTATCTAAAATATGAGTAACATCTTCTTCTTGGCGCTTAAAAGTATCATTTATGCGATCTAATGGTATTACATAGCAAGTAGTATCTGCTTTAACTATAAAGCCACTTATAATTTCTGTAGTTACACTTTTCTTTACTTTAATGCCAAATAAAGTTCCTTTACCTTGGGTAGTTTTAACAGAAATTACGCCACCTGATGATTCAATTTTCTTTTTTACCGCATCCATTCCAACACCACGTCCTGATACATCAGTTACTTTCTGGGCAGTAGATACTCCAGCCATAAACATGAAATCAATAAGCTCTTTTTCTGTTAGATTTTGCCCAGCAGTAATTAATCCTAGTGCTTCTGCCTTCTTTTGTATTGCTGGATAATTTAATCCTGCTCCATCATCTTCAATATACAGCTCAATAAATTTTTCACTTTCAACAATACTTAAAGCTATTTTACCTGCTGGGTTTTTTCCAGCAGCTTTTCTAATTTCAGGAGATTCAATCCCATGATCGGCTGCATTTCTTGCCATATGAGTAAGTGGGGCATCAAGAAGCTCTAATAAACTTTTATCTATTTCAATTTCTTCTCCTGTAATTTTAACTTCAATTGACTTTTCATTCGCCGCTGCAATATCACGAATTAATCGAGGTACTTTCTGTGTTAAGCTTTTTATCGAAACTTTTCTAATTTCCATAATTGCTGTTTGCAGTTCCTGAGATAAATTATGAAACGACTCCAAGCACCTTTGTAAATCATACGCTAGTTTATCGTTTGTACTCATCAAAGCCATTGTACGCTGAATTTGGTTTAACATTTCACCAACTGTTAAAAGCTCACCAACATAGCTTAGAAATACATCTAACCTCTCTTCCTTGATACGCATAGTTTTAGCGGAGTTTTCAGCATTCTTAGCAGTTGAGTTGTCTTGAGGCGAAGAAAGGGATTTTTCCTCAATCTTTTCCAAATTTTCTTTTTGCTTCTCATTTGAAACCTCATTAGTTTTAAAATTTTTAGAAATTTTATCGATACTATCAATTGCTATATTAATGGCATTTTTTACTTCTTCATTTTCACCTAGACGTGTTTTTAAATCAGTAAGTCTACCAAAGAGATCATCCCAACTTGATGAAGCTTCAGTTGATAGATTTTTAATTTTTTCTACTAAACTATCAAATATACTATTATCTTCTATCTCAGCTTTTCGGTTTCTGACTCGAGAAACAATTAAATTTATTTCATCAAGTCCTGATAAAAGAGTGTTAATTGCTTCTGGAGTTACGTGCAAATTTCCTTTTCTAGCTAACGCAAGTACAGACTCCATTTCATGGGCTAGTGTTTTTAATTTATGAAGCCCAAAAAATGGTGCACTTCCTTTAATTGAATGAAATGGACGGAATATGCTGTTTACAATTTCTAAATTTCCTGGATTCTGTTCCCACTCTATAAATTGCTGGTTTATTTCTGCAAGCATATCGCTAGTTTCATCGAGGAAACCAATCACTATCTCAAAATCTATATCTAAACTTAGTTCGTTATTCATTATTAATCTGACTTCATCCTTTGTAGGCCGGCAATGATCTTTTGCCATTTTTTCCGCTTTAAAATCACATCATTTACTGCAGATTCAAGTTCGGTTAAGTCTTGTATTGGTTTAAAAATGCATGTTTCTGCCCCATATTTCATGCATGACAATGCATTTTCAGATGTCACATATCCTGTGATCATTATTGGCCTTAATACAGGATAATCAGTGCGAATATTTTTTAATAACTCCACTCCATTCATCTCTGGCATCATTATATCAGATATTAAAACCTCAATTCTTTCTTTGTTAAGCACATCAAGAGCTTCTTTGCCATTTGCCGCTGTGATTACACTATAGCCAAGATAACGGAAGTGACGGCTTATCATCTCACGAATATTTTGCTCATCATCAACAACAAGCATTTGAATGTTCATATGCTCTCCGCCGGCTAATCTTCTATACAGCGAAGTTTTATTACAAACTTTGCGCCACCTTCTGGTACATTTGTAACAAAAATTTTTCCGCCATGATTTTGAATAATTTCTTTACTTATTGATAATCCTAGTCCCGTTCCTTTACCCCGCTCTTTTGTAGTGAAAAAATGATTCCAAATTTTTTCAATTTTATCTTCTGGTATTCCAGTTCCCGTATCTTGTATGCCAATTACAACATACTTTCCAATTTGCCTGGTACTAGCATGAAGTTCTGCAACAGCTTGTTTTTCCATTGCATGTGAAGCATTAATGAAAAGATTGATCAGCACTTGTTCTATTTCCTGCGCATCAGCAAGAACTGGCTCTATACTCTCATCAAGATCAACTAGAACTGAAATGTTTTTATTAAAATTAGTTTCAGCAATCTCCAATGCATTTTTGACACATGCATTAAGATCACAAGGCAACATCGAGGTTTCTCTTTGGCCAGAAAAAGTTGCAAACTTTTTGACAATTCTAGTTACTCTATTAACTCCTGCATGCATGCTTTCAATTATTTGAGGAACTTCATCTTTAATAAACTGAATTTTATTTTTTGCATGCTCTTGATTCTCACATGCTTTATCTAAAAATGGAGTTAAGTCTTCCCAAAATTTTTCTAGAATTTGTACATTACCAGAGATAAAGCTCATTGGATTATTGATTTCATGTGCGATACCTGCAGACATTACCCCTAAAGTTGTCATTCGTTCCGCATGGATTAAACTTTTCATCCTTTCTTCTGCTAAATGCTCCATGTGAGATCCGTAACGATCAAAAACAGTTGAAATATCATTCAAGGCTTCGTGTGATCTTGCGACTTTTGATCCAACTTCCAGTCTAGCTTTTAATATACTTGGATTATAAGGCTTGCTAATAAAATCATATGCTCCATTTTCTAAGGCCTCCAATTCTCTTTCAACATCACACTTTCCTGTAATAAGAATTGGATATATAAAAACCTCTTCTTCTCTCTGTCTGATCATTTTGCATAGATCAATTCCATCAAACTTTGGCATATGCCAGTCCAGCAGTGCCACTCTTGGACTCTCATCAGTCTTCAAAACATCCCAAGCTTCTTGTCCATCTGCACAAACAACTGGCTGATATCCCCACTCAGTCAGAAATCTCTTTAACATGGAGCAGCAAAACTTGTCGTCATCAGCAACAAGTACTTTCATTTCTGTAGCCTCTATCACTGTTTTTTAGTATTCGTTTGGCCTTGGTACTTCTTCCCCAAATGGGAGTTCGTCAGTGATACTCGCATTCTTTAGGTAAAAAATCGGTATTACTACGGATTAAAAATTCATTAAAATTCAATCCTTATCTTTAGTTTAGACTTTGAGTTTGGGATTAATACGTATAGATAACTATCTATAATTCAAATACTTCGATAAAATCGAATAAGATTAATAATACGTTAAACACCTTTTAAAAGCCCTTTGTGATCGCTTGTATTTTTGTAGAGTAAAATTATAAACTAATAATTTAAGATTATCAGAGAACTTTTTTTTACTTTTCTCGACTTAAATAGAACGACTAAATGAGTCTAATAATGAAAGATAAAGAACTTAGTGAATTAATTAATAGTATTTTAGAAGACTTTTCCATTGATGAGTTGGAAAATAAGCCTTTCATGATTTCCGAATTACAAGCATTACTTGGGGTTAGTGAAGCCGAAGCAGCTGAAATTCTAGTGCTTGCTAGATTTCAAAAGAAACTTTCAAATTCTGTTACTTCAAGCTCTGAAAAACTAAAGTCAACAAACCCTCAAATCAATTAATTATTCTTTTAAATTTAACGGTAATTTCTATTGTCGAGGACTATATACGTCTCAATTAATTAAGCTTTTTCCTTAAATCAGTTCAAAAGTCTGAATTCTGTTCTGAATTTAAGGCAGGAATGGTTTTTAATAAGTTTAATATAAATTCTATTTAAATTTGATCTTTTAAAAATTGAGGGGGGCATGGCAATGACAACTATCAGGCTAGAAAAATGGGCTGAAAGAATTGTTAACCGCTTAGCAAGAAAACTTCCAAACGGGAGTTATGATAAGCGGGATCTTATATCAGCAGCTTATGTCGGTTTACTTGAGGCTCAAGAGAGGTTTGATAAAACTCAGGGGATACCCTTCGAAAGATTTGCCTACCTTAGAGTTAGAGGAGCAGTATTAGATCAAATTAGAAAAGACTGTTTCTTATCAGTTTCAAGTGGTAAGTATGCAAAGCTCTACGCTAAATCACAAGAGCAACAAAACTTTTTAACTGAAGATGAAGTTAGTAAAGTTCAAACTTGTGCGAAATTGAATGCTTTAGCTTTCCGAGTTGAATTTCAAGAAGAAATATCAGCTAAAAACACAGCTATTCCAGAGATTGAAGAAAATATAGATAGACAAAGAATATTAAAAAAGTTTTCAGAAGTTTATCAAGAACTTTCTAAAGTTGAGAAAAAAATAATTGATAAATACTATCTAAACGGGGAAACTTTTGACGAAATTGCAAAAAATCAAGGTGTTACAAAATCTGCAGTTTGGAAAAACCATAAAAAGCTGATATCAAAATTAAGAAACCTGCTAGGTATTGAAACATGGCTTAGTGATTCACTTTATAGTAATTAGCCTACCATTGATTATTATTTAGTTTTTTATCTTTTTTGAGCTAATCACTTGAAAATTCAGCAAATAATTGAATAAGTTATCTAGTTATTTTAGTTAAGCAAATCAAAAAAACTGTCGAAATTTCCTATAGCATTATTATTACTTGGCAGAAGTACATTGTTAATTTAATTCAGAATTTAACTAGGGTATAATTATGAGTTCAAACAAACTTTCCGGAGAAGAAAATTCTGTAGTTGTGGTCGATGGTGATGAAACTTCACGAAATGAATTAAAAGCATTACTTGAAGCTGATGGTTTTACAGTTATTACAGCT
The DNA here is from genome assembly GCA_020434465.1 of Bdellovibrionales bacterium. Next base: position 10,974 of record JAGRAS010000001.1, read on the forward strand.
TCAAAAGGTTCACGAGCACTTTCTCTTTTTCAAGAGCGTCCCCGCCTCTGGAAACCTGTATTTGTTGTAGTTGACAGCATGCTCCCCGACATGAGCGGCTATGAACTAGTAAAACAACTATCAGATCAGTATTCTAATAAAGAAGCTGCTTATATTATGGTGGCAAAATATCCTGGTGGTGAAGACGTGCTTGAAGCAAAAAGTTCTGGCGCCTTAGATTGTGTGCAAAAACCACTTACAAAAGAAAAGTGGAGTGAGTTACTTGAGAAGCATCGCATACAAAAAATGAAAGGCGAAATTGGAACGATGGTATTTGACATCAATCATCTATAATCTTTGCAATTATAGCTTAATACTTTTAAATTTCAGCAAGGAAGGTAGTACTTAAAGTACACCGACTGAAAGAAATTAGAAAAAGGACGTAGATTACCCAAAGATTGTGATTTAAAACTACTCATAACTGAGTCGGCTCCTCGAGATACTCCGTTTCTCGAAGAGCCGATATCGCACGAAAGTTTTATCGTTTCCTACTGTTCGTCCATTTTACGTTGGATAAGATCACCAAACGTAACACCAGAACCACCATCATCACTAAATTCAGATCTAGTTCTTTGAGCTTCACGATCCTTAACAGAGCGAACTGAAAGACTTATACGACGATCCTCACGATCTACCTTAATAACTTCAGCTTCAATCTGTTTTCCAACTGGGTATTCCTCTTGAGCCGTCTTATCATCATCAAGTGCAAGTTCAGAGCTGTGAATCAAACCATCAACCCCTTCTTCGATTTGCAAGAATACACCAAAGTCAGCATGACTATTAATAGTTCCTTTAACTTTAGAACCAACCGGGTAACGTTGAACAATTGTTTCCCAAGGATCTTCCGATAGATGCTTAATGCTAAGGCTGAGTCTTTCATTCTCAACATCAATATCCATAATAATAGCTTCAACCTCGTCTCCTTTTTTGTACAACTTAGCGATTTCCTCTTGGCTTTTAATCTTTTTAGTCCAAGAAAAATCAGAGACGTGAACTAAACCATCAATACCTTCCTCAACTCCAATAAAAATACCAAACTCAGTAATTGACTTAACTTGGCCTTTAACTCTGGAACCAATTGAATTTCTTTGATGTAAAGTTTCCCAAGGATTAGGTGTAAGTTGTTTTATTCCCAAACTTAGCTCTTTTTTCTCAGAATCTACATTTAGGATAACTGCTTCAACTTTTTCACCAGCAGATAAAAACTTATTAGGGTTGCGTACTTTTTTAGTCCAGCTCATATCAGAAACATGCACTAAACCTTCCACTCCCTCTTCAAGTTCAACAAAAGCACCATAATCAGTTAGACCAAGCACTTTACCGTCTACTTTACCACCTACAGGGTATTTTTCATGAACATTAATCCAAGGATCTTCTTTAAGTTGTTTCATCCCAAGACTAACACGCTCATTTTCCTTGTCATATTTAAGCACTACAACTGGAGCTGCATCACCAACTGATAGTTTTTCAGCGGGGTGATTTACTCGCCCCCATGAAATATCAGTTATGTGCAACAAGCCATCAATACCACCTAAATCAATAAAAGCACCGTAATCTGTAACATTCTTAACAACACCTTCCATAACAACGCCTTCAGCAAGAACTTTGAGCGTTTCACTTCTAAGTGCTTCTCTCTCTTCCATTAAGACTGCTCTTCTTGAAAGAACGATATTACCCTTGTCCTTGGTGATCTTTAGAACTTTAAACTCATGTTCTTCACCCAAAAACTTATCAAGATTTCTATGCGGTCTAATATCAACTTGTGAACCAGGTAAGAAAGCCGGTATACCAATGTCAACCTGCAATCCCCCTTTAACTTTTTGAACAATTACGCCTTTAATAGTCCCATCATTAGCGAATAGCTCTTCTACCTTGTTCCAGATACGTAATTGCTGAGCACGTTCATGAGAAAGAACGACCTGCCCAGACTCATTCTCTAGTGCAAGAATACAAACATCTATCTCATCACCAATTGAAACTTTTAAGTTTCCATCATGGTCCATAAATTGCGAACTTGGCACAACTCCATCAGATTTAAATCCAATATCTACAGTTACCATTTCGCGATCCGTATCAACTACGGTTCCTTTTACAACTTTTCCAGGAGCTAAGTCTGAAAGCTTTCCAGATATTTCAGCTTCAAATGCATCTGCAAATGCTCCTTTAGTTGCGTCACTTCCTGTATTTCCAGTAATCATTTTTAAAAAATTCCTTTTTAGACAATACTCAATGGCTAATTAATGGAGTAATTTATTTACTAGATAATCTTGGTGGCATTAGAAAAATAATGCCTGTTACTTAATAAATTCAGCAGAAAAAATTATCCGCCTACCCTAGGCCATTGGCGATGGAATCATACATATTTTCGAGGGCTTGAGTCAATGTCAGCTCAGAATTATCGATAATTAGCGCATCTGTTGCTGGTACTGTTGGGGCAACTTGCCTCTCAGTATCCCTTGAGTCTCTAATCTCAATTTCAGCTAGCAGCTCTTTATTTAATCTTTCCAGCTCATTAGCATCTTTAAGATCAGGATAAAGCTGACTTACCCTCCTTTTAGCTCTTATTCTTGGGTCTACTTCAATAAAAAACTTAAAGTCGGCATTTGGGAACAATACAGTACCAATATCACGTCCATCTGCTACTATGCCTTTTGCACTTGGGAAGGCCTGTCTTTGTACCGGTCTAAGTAAATCCCTAACTTGAGGATGCACAGAAATTTGAGAAGCTGCATCTGATACCTCTCTTGTAAAAATCTGATCGCTTCTGTCCTTATCATCAATTAAAACACGGCAATTTTTTTCCTGATCTAAGTTAAGGCTAATGCTATGTTTGTTTATCAAAGCACATATCGCAGTACTATCATTCAAAGCTAAGTTATTTTGCAGTGCAAGCAAACCAACTGCTCTGTATACATAACCTGAATTTAAATGCACAAAGCCTAGTTTATCAGCTAGCATTTTGGCCAAAGTTGTCTTACCAGTACCTGCAAGTCCATCTATAGCTATAATTATCCTTTGAGTTTTAGCTTTTTCTGTCATTAAAAAACGTCTTTTTATTCCACTCGCCTAAAATAGCAAAATTAAGTAATTACTAGTTTAATCCGATATTATAGACTAGCATGAAATTAGGATAAACCCTTGAAAAGAAGACCTAGAGAATCAGATAAGTTAGCGATCCCTGACAAGAAAAGTCTTTCACCGGTCACAGAAGGTGATATTGGGATAGTTTTATCAGGCGGTGGAGCTAGAGCGGCGTACCAGGTTGGTGCTTTAAAAGCACTAATTCCATATTTAAAAAAAGAATCAAATCCTATTGGGGTAATTGTTGGTAGTAGTATAGGCGCTATAAACGGTTTGCTTGTTAGTGCTTGCCTTGATCAAGGGATCGATTATGCAGTTTCTATAATTGAAGATCTTTGGAGAGAAAGAAACTTTCGTAATACTTTTTCTGGCTCTCCCTCACGTGCATTCTTTAGAGCCATTAAGCTTGCAGTTATTCAGTATATGGCTCCTGGGCCAGACCCAACTTCAGATGCAGTTTTTGATCCATCACCGTTAATGCAAAAAGTAGATTCAGTTTTAAGAAGTCACGGAGGCCTTAGCCCAGAAAATCGCCATCCAAAACTTAAATCTGTTGCAGTGATGACTACCAAAGAAGGTATCAAAGAGCGCAAACCTCTTCTTTTCTTAAGTTCACATACTGACATCGATAATGAATTACTTAAAGGTGCTTCATTTGAAGTTTACAGAGTTGACGAGCTGCATGCTGTACATGGCTTTGCGTCTGCTGCTTTACCGTCGGTTTTACCTCCAGTTGAGATAGATACAGATGATGGAAAGATCAGGCTAGTTGATGGAGGGATAGCTCAAAATGTCCCTGTTGATCCATGCGTTAGATTGGGCGCAAGTCGGGTGATTCTTGTAGATGTTTCAGGAAGAGACTGGTGGTTAGATCGTTATAATGAATCGCATGACACTAGACCATCTTGGGAAATTCCTGCTGGATATGAAACTTTTTGTATCAGACCTCCAGATACCTTTGTTATTAGATGTCAAAAACCCCTTGGGCCAGTTCTTAAAGAAGCGGTTTCTGGTTCAACAAGAAAATTTATCGCTGCTGTTGGCCCAACTTGGCCTGTTTTTAGTTTGTTGAAAAACAAACTTGGTGAAGATGTAGCATATGAAACCATGACATATGTCGCTCTCGATCAAGATTACTTAAGACTATTAATTGAACAAGGTTATAACGAAACAATTCAACTATTAAGAAACAAGAAAGAACCTGCATTTCATCAGCATAAAACCATGGAAGAAGTTGTTGAAGCTGTTTCACAGCCCTTAGAGCCACAAAAGAGTTAAGTACCAGCTAAGACATTTGTTGAATTCTCATTTACTGCTCTGACTCTAGCAGCCTTGGCTTTTTGAGGACACTTTGCCCTCACATCTTGAAATTCTGATGCTAATAAAGCTAATTCTTCAGCCCCGTTTTTGGCTTTTAAAACTGATTTCCAAGAAATAGGAAGTTTTTCCAATAAACTTTCAGATTCTGATAATAAATATGAATTGGCGTCAGGAGATAAAACTATCATTACCGGACATCTTATTCTTTGTAAAAAAGGTTTACCATCAAATGCATTTGAATTGGATCTTAATGGCAATCCAAGAGGGAGCTTGTTTTCTAACCAATCAATAATTTTTGTAACCCTACCAGGGTGAGGGCGAGTTTCTGCGTCAACTAGAATTAATGAACGAATTTTCTTTTGGTTTAATAAAGTGAAATGCTGTGCGATTGTGCTAGCAGAACCAAAAGCTACAATTGAAGTTTGTTTAACACTTTCTGCGTCTAAACACTTTTCAACCTCGCCAGTAAGCAGTTCCCAGTTATTTTCATTAACTGTATTGATTTCAATTCGTAAAACTTTGCTTTTCAGTGCCAAAACATCTGTAACTTGATGTGAAAATTCAACGTAGCGTCCTGCTTCATGCAAAATAATAAAGCTTCTGCCAGTACCTTTGTTTTCAATAACCCTAACTGAATGCATAAATTAAATCTTAGTCAAATTTTAATAATACTTTTTTTTAGCCTAAAAATAAGCTTTCATAGAAATTTGATCAATAAATGCTTTTATGCAAGTCTTACATAGTAACACTTTTACCAGTGTACGCTTTTTTTTAAAGATTAACCAGAAACGAGAAAAATGGTATCAGGATTAGGAAAACCAGGGCCCTTTCCAGTGATTGAAAACGACGGATCGGGTTTGGTAGATTCACCTATCGCCCCCCCAAGAAGAGACTATTCCTGCTGTAATTACTCAACTTGCTTGGAACTAGCATGTGCACTTAACTGGGATAGCTTTACATGTCGAGGATGCAGTAAAGACGTAGATCCTGCCCTTGTGTGGCAAGCCCAAGCTAAGAAACTTAGAGATGAAGTTGCAAGAACTTTATGTGATAAAATGCCAAAAATTGAATGTCATGAATCAAACATTAATAATGGTTTAGTGCCAAATCTAGAGAACTTAAAAATTCGTAAATTATAAAAATTTTAATTCGGCATTTTCAATTTCTAAAGTCGAATTAAGCAGCTTGTTGCTGTCCGTCTTCACCATTCTGGCTTAGCAAAGATTCTAGTTTTTCGTTTTCTACTGTACGCTTCGCAACTAGTTTTTTTATCTTAGTACTGAAATCTTTAATTACCTTAGTTAACTGGGATCTTAGTTCTGCCATTACCATCTCCTCACCTTTTAGAGCTAAATTAAGTTTAGCAAAGTTATGAACTGATTCAGTTGAACCAGCTCCCTGCATACTTAACTCTGTAATTCTATCAAACCACCAGGTTCTTAGGTTTTCTTTTCTAGGACGAAAAAAAACTGCAAGATTCCTTGGCTTCCTGTCTACTTCTTTAAGATCTTCTCCAACCATTAAGACCCTAGCTGGCAAGTCGCGTTGAAAAAGTACATATTCGAGAGTTCCCATTACTTTATCTGACTCTGGATCAATCACATCTGTTTTAAACAATAGGACTCCTCTATCTTCATTATCTAAAATACGAATTCTCCAAGTTTCATAATTGCTGCCAATATAATCTAAAACATCAGGAGCTGTAGCTAAGACTTTATTAATAAGTTTGCCTTTACTCCCCTCACAAATTTCCTTGACAATAGACTTATGAATTTCTGCACCAATTTTGGTCATAGTTTCTAGGTATTCTTTTTTTGCAGACTCAAGCCGAGTACCTTCTATTGTTACTTTTTTTAAATCATCTAAAATCCCTGAAAATTCTTCAGAACGCCCTATATGTCTCATAAGCCCCCAAAAATTAACCTCTCTTCTAGGATTGTAATAAAATTAGGAAGCTAACAATAAAAAAAATTGTAAAATTTTTGTAACAAGGTACTAGTACAGATAAAAACTTATAATTATTAGGCTTTTTTATCTTTAAATTTTAAATAAAGCCAAATTAATCCACCTGCAATTGCTAATACATATGACTTAGCCCTAAGAATTAAAGCCGTACCCAGAGCCTGCTCGGGAGTAGCACCAAGGCCTGTTAAGAAAAAGAAAAATGCACCTTCTTGTAAACCTAAACCATTTGGTGCAAGAGGAATCGCAGCAATTAAAAGAATAATTGGTAAAACAACAAACAAGTCCCAAATTGGTGGCTGCATCCAATCCACTGCTTGGGCACATGCAATAGTGTTGATCACAGTTACTGAGTGGAATAACAATGATAATGCAAAAGTTTTATATAAAAGTGGGCGATCTTTTTTTGCAAGGTGAAAAGCATCCTGGATTTTTTTAAAATGCTTCATCACACCTTCTATTTGTTGATATCTTAAGAAATAACTCGATACCTTGGTAGATAGACCTATAAAAGTGATAACAATTAATCCGGCAAAAGCTGCACCAACTAAAAGTTTAATTTCTAGATTTGCTTGTTTAACAAACCATATAAAACCACTTGCTAGCAAAATCATTGCTGCAAATCCAGTATATCTTTCTAAAATTGTAGCTGCAGCGGCTTCATGCTGACCAACTTTTTTGCCAACATACCAACTCCTAACAGCATCTCCCCCTAAAAACGAAGGTAAAAGCAAATTAACAAAATATCCAACTAAATAAAGATTAAAAAGCCTTAGGACTGGTATCTCACCCACTTCACTAGAAACTGTATTAGTTTTTCTATTAGGGCTTGAAAAAGAACTTAAAAACAAGCTCCACTTCAAGGCGCTAATATATACAAGAACAATCGAAATAAACATTAAGTAAGAAAATTGAAGAATAGTTAAATTTGCGAATGAATTGAAAAGTTCTTTAATATTTACAAAAGAAAACAAAGCCAGAATCAAAGCCAAAGCAATGATATTTTTTAAAATTGATTTTATTTTCGTATTCAAAAAGTTTCCTAATTATAAAAGTTCAATTCAGCTATACTCCAATCTAGTATTGGATGTTCACTAGTTTGAATAAAGGTAAGTGATTTAACTTTTACTGGTTTAAAATTAAAATCAAAACCTGCATTGCCTTCAAGATAATATCTAACATACCAATAATCTTTGTTGCTAAGTAGCCTTTGCTTTATACCATTTTCTAATTCAGCAGTTATCGTTAACCCACGAGGATAGTCGTGTTTCCATTCGCCAAGAAGCATACTTATTTTTTCAATAGTCTGAGGACCATTAAAAATTACCTTAAACCACATTCCTTTTTCTTGATGCCTAGCTGTAGCCCAACGAGTATGTACATCATTATCAAAAGCAGCCTGTATAGTATCTTGGCCATCGGAAGAATTAAGCTGACTAATTACATTATCAGGTATTATGTCTAAAACTTTTGGAGCTTCTATGTTGTAAAAAATAACATATCCAGAGGCCTCTCCCTTGGAAAAACTATAACCTAAAAGTTCTAAAGCTCTTCCAACAATCTGTTCCTGCGCAGGAACTAAAACTAAAGGCAAAAGATCACCTGACAACTGCGTCTTCTTAAGATCATCAAGATAAGAGTAAATTCTTGTTTGGCCAGGCTCCTGAAAAACTAGAAACTTTATATTTTCAGAAGTTTCAAAAGCAAGTCTATAGCCTATCCAGTAATTAGTTCGAACCCAAGAAATCTTTTTTGTTTGTAAAAATTTAATCAAATCGCGATGGTCTTTTGATACTCTTTCTCCCTTAAAGACAAAAGGTTCTCCAGGTATTGCTCTGTCAGTGTAGTAACAGGACAGTAAGTTTAAAGCTAATAAAACCCCAAATAGACATCTAGAAAGTATTTTAAAACTACCGCCAATTGAATTAATACCAACAGCAGTAAGCACAAAAATACCAATATATGCTGGCAGCAAATATCTTGGGGCTTCTACTAACCAGCCAAAAGAGCTAGTAACAAAAATAATAAAAACAAAGTCTAAAAAGAACCCAAGCAAGAATAAACCTTTAGTAAAAAACTTACGTCTAACTACAAATGGGTAAAGTAAAACAAAGGAATAAACTACATAGGCTAAAAATGTTGCATAAGGAAAGACATCTTGAGTTTGCCAAAATCTTTTTGCTCCGAGCAAAATTGGAATCGCAGTCGAAAACAATCCTTCAATATGATCTAATACATCATTTAAATTCGAAGAAGAAAACATTTGAAACGACACAAAGTCGTTTTGAAGATTATATCCCCAAAATAAAATCCCTCCAAAAATAAAACCAACGCTACCAAATATTATATACTCTAGTGTCTTTTTAAATTTTCTTTCAGTATCTAAAGTTAATGAGTGATACAAGAACATCAAACCAATAGGAGCAATAAAATAAACTATTTGATTATTTACCCACCAGCCAAATCCTAAAATTAACCCAATAATAACTGTTGTAGTTAATCTTGGATTTTTCTGTTTCAACCAATAAACGGCAATCAATAAGGCTAAAGCACCTATACACATCAACTCTATGAATCCGCCTCTAGCCTTTGTACTCCATATTACTAAGGTTGATGGTGGAATTGCAGTTAATAAAGCAGCAATCCTAGCAGTTTTGCTATCTGCCACTTCACAAGTCAAACAATAAATCAATAAAAGTAAGATTAGAGAAAAAACTAAAGGAATCATTTTTAATGAAACAACTGAGACACCAAAAATCTGAAAAGTTAAACTGACTAACCAAGGCTCAAAACTTCCCATATAGTGCTGGCCATAATAAAAAACCGGCAACTGTTTACCCTCTAAAGCATGCTTTGCCATTAAACCTACAATCGCTTCGTCAGCATCAATTGCAAAATTTGAAGCAATTAGAAAATCTAATCGTACAAGAAAAGCGAGTATAAGAATCAAAGTAAGTAAAACAAAATCTTTATTAAAAAAACTTCTGGATTTCATTTATAACCATTTAAAAATTTTTCATATGCTTGTGTAGTTAAGCTTCCTGTTTCTTCCCAGGTGTATTTTTTAGCTTGTCTAACCCCGTCTTCTGACATTTTTTTTCTTAAATCAGTATTACTAAGTATTTCATATAACTTTTCACCGGCGGAGTTAAAATCTTGGGGATCAAAAAAACTTGCGGCTGAACCCAATACTTCAGGTAATGAAGATGTATTACTACTAAGCACTGGGGCTCCAGCAGCCATTGCCTCAAGTGGAGGCAAGCCAAATCCTTCATACAAGCTAGGAAAGAAAAAAATGCTGCATGTGTTCAATAAAATTTTTAAGTCATCATCAGGAACAAAGCCTATCAGCAATACGTTC
>JAGRAS010000200.1 GCA_020434465.1 Bdellovibrionales bacterium
AAACTTTTTTAAAGAAAAATAACAACACAACTCTTGAGAGTATTTTAGACTCAGTACCTGATTGGATGAGTTTATTTAAACAATCACAGGTTCCCATGCATGGTTTAATGATTTCTACTGCATTTGGGTGTAACTATGAGGGGAAAATAGAAACAGAAGTTGCTTTAAGAATCATTAAAAACTTTTATAATAAATGTATTGATGCTGGTGGCACTATTAGTGAAATTTCACTTGCTGATACAATGGGATGGGGTACTCCTGACTCTGTGAAGCGTTTGATCGATGCTGTAAGACAAGAATGCCCTAGCGCTGAAATTTCACTTCATTTACACGATACTCGTGGCTCAGGAATGGCAAATGTTTATGCAGGTCTTGAAGAAGGAATTGAGATTTTTGATACTTCTATAGCTGGAATGGGAGGCTGCCCTTTTGCTCGAGGAGCTGCAGGAAATGTTCCAACAGAAGATGTTGTATATTTATGTGAAAGTATGGGGGTGACTACAGGAATTAATTTAGAAGCTTGTGTTGAGGCTGCAAAATTTGCTGAAGATATAATTGGCTCTCCTCTGCCAGGCAAATATTATAAAACTATCAATTTATGAAAACAAAGAAAATCTTTTATGTGATACTTTGTTGCGCTTTTTTCGTGTTTTTATCCTGTCAACATTCTGGAAGAAAAAGACCCTATGGGTATTTAAGATTAGGGCCTCTAAAAGAATTTTTATCATCTGAAACTTTCTTAGAACAACAAGGGATATTAGTAAGACGCGATGAGAACGGCTTCTATGCCATGAGCACTTATTGTACTTATGATCTTACTCATTTGTCTTTGAAAAAAAAGGAAGCTACTAAAATTTTAGCTTCAAGCTTTACAAAAAGCACCTATGATTTAACTGGTCATGTTTTAACTGGTCCTGCTGAGGCTGACTTGCCTTATTATGAATTGAGTATAGCTGCTCAGTCAGTTGAAAGTCCTATTGCGACTTTATACGTTCAGATAGGTGATAGAGTTTCTTCGAGTTGGCGTTTAAATGTCCCAGAACTTCAAGATTCATATCCTAATTAATTTTTTTTGTCTCATTGCATTTTCTCACTGCTTTGTCTCTAATTTTAAAAGTTTGACGTTAAAATACCATAGGTATAGGTCAGTAAGCTGCATTAACTCAGCTTTCGACATTTCAGTTTTAAACTCTAAGTTTAGCTTTGAGACAGTATAGTCACTGTTAGTCTGTATATCTGCATTTGGTAGCTCCGTATTTACAGCTGTGCCTTTAGGACCTGCTAATTTGTAGGCATATGGCTGAAAACTTCGAAACCTATATACAGGATCTTCGAGCGTAAGTTTTAAGTTTAGTCCATTCTCTTTAACCAGTATTTCATCCGTAGTAATAGATGGACTTGGCATCGTATTGTAAACTTGAATCAGATTCGAATAAGCAAGTAGAGCGGAGATTAAGAGAATGCTTAGGCTTATTTTGGGAGTTAATAGTTTAACTAATTCTTGAGGTGCACTTGCAAGTAGAGTTTCTATTCTAGCTTCTTTATAGGCAGTAAAGCCGTATTCATGCCACCGTTTGCCATCAATCAATTTAATACAAATTGCAAACGCCAAGTAAGACATAATAAAAAATGGAAGCTCTGCAACAATAATTTGAAAAAGCATAACGTTTAAACTTCTGCCGTCCGGTGAAAAACAAGAAACTAAATTGCTAAGTAAAAAGTATATTGCAAACGAAGGTATTAGTGTTTTGAATGGAGAATATGGATCTTGCTTGTTTATCCAGCGAGCTTCATCGAGAGCATCTTTGATATTTTCTATACCTGCACAAATAGGGAAAAAATAGTAGAAGTATGTTAGACCAATTGAGATTGCAGGGATAATCAGAATTAATGATAAGCTTGTCGTATAGTTATTATGTGGAAGTAAGTTAAGTGCTATAAAAGGAGATCTCACAATCAGCCAATATCCTAGCCCTGTAAGCACTAATTTTATCACATTGTTTTTTTTACAGTAAGCAGAGCCAAAGTTAGCTAAGTGTGGGTTTAAAAGGTGAAAAAGAAAAAAAAGCTCTAAACTGCTGTTTAATAGCATAGACCAGAATCCAGGTAGATTAACCTGAGTAAAATAGCTAAGTAGTAGTTGAGGTAAAGAACAGCATAAAATTGCTAGTAAAATTTTTTTCCAGTCTGCTTGTAAAAGTTTGGCAGCTAGTTTGTACTCAAGTGGAATTTCCTTATTACTTTCAGTTTCTTCTATCTGTGTCACAGCGCTTAGACTAAGTTTTTTATAGATCTGTGGCAATATGCTTAAAATTTCAGGCACTTCTGCTGTTTTTACAAAATCTAAACAAATCTACTAGGTATTGTTTTTATCAGCATTTATATGAATTCTGGTTTTAAAATGGGAAACAACTTTAGCCAGTTATGATTTTGTACGAAATAATATGCACAAAGAGGTTGAATTTGTCGTAATTCAATCTCTTTGTGCATAGCAAGTGCTGAAGCACTTGCCGACGCCCTCGGCGCGGCGGTACATTTTACTAAAAGGCTTATAGACGTCTTTACAATTTAGAGTTTTAAAGTGAGATTATAGTTAAGTTTTTACTTAAGTTTAGTGTTATCCCTTAGAAGTTATTTTTGAATTAGAATTTTTTGATTATGGCTAATGAATTTGTTTTGTTAATTGGTAATTGGGATGAAAAGTTACCTAAGTTTTTTTCTAAGATGGGCTATGAAACTTGTGTTGAGAGCGGGGAAACAGCTCTTCCTTCAATTTTAGATAAAAAACATTACGACTTAATAGTTCTTAATAGTGAAGTAAAAGATGATCTTGTTCATCAAATAGACTTTTTGCGCACTGATTCAAGATCTCAAGAGACTCCACTGGTAGTAATTACTAGCAGTCAGGATAGTATAAAAGAAATCAACTCTAGAAACTATACTCGAATTAGTATTGTACCTGAAGATTTTAAACTTGGTGCTTTAGTTTCTATGATAGCTACTGAGCTTAGGCTTAGGAAATTTGATGGAAAAGACATTGAGACTGCATCTTTGGCTGATGCAAATCTAGCTCTAAGAGAATTGACTACGCATTTTCAAAAAGAACTTGAAGATGCAAGAAAAATTCAAGAAGCCCTGCTACCTAAGAAGTTACCAAGTTCTGATAAGTTTGAAGTCAGTGCATATTATCAACCGCTTGAAGAGGTTGGTGGTGATTGGTATTATGTTGATGAGTTTGAAGGTAAGTTAAGAGTAATTATAGCTGACGTTACTGGGCATGGTCTTTCTGCTGCTTTTATAGGTAGCATGACAAAGTTAGCTTTTACGGCTTCAAAATGTGCAATGCCTCACGATATTCTTAGAGAGATGAACGCACTGATAGCTCCTGTAATGCCTGATGGAAGCTTTATTACAGCTTTTGCAGCTACTTTTGATCCTGAAACTAATATTTTACACTACTCACGCGCTGGTCATCCTCCAGCGATGCTTGTAAATATGCAAGAGGGCGAAGTACATCAATTAAAAGGGGATGGATTTGCTCTTGGATTTTTTGATGAGAGTGAGTATGAAGCATTAAATATTCAGATGAATTCTGGAGATTTGTTTGTTTGTTATACGGATGCTCTCCCTGAGTCGCAAAATAGAGATGGGAAGTTATATGAATACGATCGAATGAGCATGGTTTTAAAAACTAGTGATTCTAATAGAAGTTCTAAAGAGATAATTCAAGCTATAATTGATGATTTCTATGATTTTTGCGATGAGCGTTTACTCAAAGATGATGTGACTATTGTATCTTTAAAATGTAGTTAGCACGTAAACTTTTGTTTCTTTCTTATGTTCATTTTTCTGCGCTGATTCCGTCTATTTGTACTCCTGCTCCATGTTTAAAAACTAGTTTTCCACCTAACCAACCACAGTATATTGCAAGAAGAAAACAGGAAGCTAATGTTAGATGAAAAATTGCAGTAAATAATTTCTTAT
>JAGRAS010000201.1 GCA_020434465.1 Bdellovibrionales bacterium
TGTTACAGAAACTTTGAATATGTCAGAAGTTGATGGTTACCATGTTGGCGGTACTCTTCACATTGTTATTAATAATCAACTTGGATTTACCGCAGACCCCGATGAATCAAGAAGTAGTGATTACTGCACTGACTTTGCAAAAGCATTGAGTGCACCAATTTTTCACGTTAATTGCGAAGATGTCGAAGAGTGTTGTTGGGCAGCAAAAGTTGCACTTGAGTATAGGATGAAATTCTCTACTGATGTTGTTTTAGATTTATACTGCTACAGAAAATATGGTCATAATGAAGGGGATGATCCTAGTTTCACTCAGCCTCTTTTATATGAAGAAATTAAAAACAAAAAGCCTATATCCACTATTTATTCTGAAACTCTTATCGGTAGAAATGAAATAACTAACGAACAGATAACTGATTATAAAAATTCTTATCAAGAGCATTTTGATAAAGAAGCTGAAGCCGCTGGAGCTGCTACACCAATTGGTGAAGTTTGTGAGACAATAGGTCGTTTTAAATTACCAACCCCTGAAACAGGAGTCTCTTTAGATAAGCTTAGCTTAATCGCAAGGTCTTTAATTACTTATCCTAACAAATTTACTATTCATCCAAAGCTAGAAAAGATTTTAACTAAAAGAGTTGAGACATTAGAAAATAATCAAGAGATAGACTGGGGCTTTGCTGAAGGTTTATCGTTTGGTTCTTTGATACTTGAAGGTAAAAACGTAAGGCTCTCAGGCCAAGACTGTGGTAGAGGAACTTTTAGCCAAAGACATCTCTTATTAACAAGCTATGATGGTTCTGGTCGCTATATGCCACTAGATAATCTCGGAGAAGGCACAGGACGTTTTGAAGTTATTAATAGCACGCTATCTGAGGCTGGAGTTTTAGGATTTGAATTTGGTTACGCAAGCTTTGCCGCAAACGATCTAATTGTTTGGGAAGCTCAGTTTGGCGACTTTGCAAATGGCGCTCAAGTTATAATTGATCAGTTCATATCTTCTTCTGAGCAAAAGTGGAATCAGTTATCTGGTGTTGTTTTAATGCTACCACATGGATACGAAGGGCAGGGGCCTGAACATTCAAGCGCACGATTAGAAAGATTTCTGCAACTTTGTGCCGAAGGAAACATGGTAGTTTGCTACCCATCAAATGCAGCCCAACATTTTCACTTGTTACGTACGCAAGGAAAACTAGAATTAAAAAGACCTTTGATCATTATGACGCCTAAAAGTCTCTTACGAAGCCCGCAAGCTGCAAGTAGCGTCGATGATTTAGTTAAGGGAAGATTTAATCCAGTAATTCTTAATAAATATGGTAACGAAGGCGAAACAACTCTGGTTTTTACGTCAGGTAAAATCTTTTATGATATCGATAAAGCTTTGAATGATAATAAATCCCTTAATGCGGCAGTATTCAGAATGGAACAACTTTATCCATTTCCTGAACCTGCTCTTTTAGAACAACTTAAAGACTTGAATTGGTCAGCTGCCTACTGGATACAAGAAGAGCCTCAAAACATGGGGGCTTGGACATATATACAGCCATATTTGGAAAAAATATTAGAGGATGTGGTCGTATATATAGGAAGAAATCCAAGCGCTTCAACAGCAACTGGATCGGGCAAAGCCCATGCTTTTGAGCAACAATCAATCATAGATGCCTTGATGTCTGAATTAAGTTGATTATTTTTATTTTAGCTTGATCTCACACGAAACTTATTAAAAACTGTTTCTGTGAACAATAGAATTCCTGAAGCTACAATTTTCTTTGATTTAGAAACAAGTGACTCCATCTTCATGGGTCAAATTCTTAATTATTGTTTTATAGCAGTAGATGCAGACTTTAATATTATTGAAGAGTCTTATGGTGATGTTCTTTTAAGCCCACTGCAAATTCCTACTCCTGAAGCTATTCTGACCAATAGAATAGACGTAATGAATCATCAAAAAAATTCAACTCAAAATGAAATTGATGCAGTAAAAAATATTTATGATTTTATATCAAGAATTTTAAAAGAGACTAGCGGCATTGTTCCATTAATAGGCTATAACTCAAGTCGATTTGATATTCCTTTTTTAAGGACAACTCTAATTAGAAACGGAGTTAATCCATATTTCAATAAAGAACTTGTATACAGAGATTTACTACATGGAGTTAGAAAACTTTCTACTACAGAAAAAAACTTCCCTAGAGCAGCTTATAGTAAGGAAGAGCCAGATAAACTCTCTTTAAAACTAGAAACTGTCTGTAGAGAATTAGACTTAATCACTGGAGTGCAAACTCATAATTCACGCGATGACGTTATAATAACGATTGATTTAGCTAAAAAACTAATAGAATTATTCAACTTTGATATTAGAATATATGAATCTTATGAAGCTGAGGCTTTTCATAGAGATCGTGCTAAGCATCCCTTGATTTACTCTTTAAAACCAAATTACGAACTTAACGCTGATTCTATCTCTGTTAGCACGCCACTTTGTTTATTGGACGCAAATCACAGATCTAGCTTATGGATCAATTTGGATAATTTTGAAGAGACGAATGACAAAAGCTCAATCTCATGGTTTGGTGTTAACTCCAGTCAATTAGTAGTATCAAGTGAAAATACTTTCTCAAATGAAATCATGAAACTCAGGGATATTGCTCTAGTTAAACTTTCATCAGTTAATTTGAACAATTATTTTACTATAAGCAATTGTGATATTGAGCAAGACATTTATAGGCTCGATTTTAATGATATTAAGTCATTGTCAGAAGCAATTTGGAATAATGATACAAGAAAGCTTAATGCATCATTGAATAAAAACTCCAAGATACTTTATTCTCGTTATAAATTATCTAACTTTGATATTGAGTCAAAAAAAAATAAACAAGGAATTGAGATATTAAAAAAATATGCAAAGTATAGATACGGTGGTAGTGCTAAAATAGATAAGTTCGATACCAGTGATGAGTGTAAAAGACATCGTGAATTATCTGACTATATTTCAAGTATTAAAAGACTATCCGCAGAAGGTAGTAGGGAAGACAAAGAACTACTAAAATCACTACTAAGCTATATCAAGGACTCTGCAATTGTCCGTCACGCTGGGGATGAGCTTGGTCTAGATATCTAGCTCTATTTAGCCTTTGACTTTAGTAAGTATTATTACTTAGGCTTTTATAATTTACATAATTTGACATCAAATAAGACTCAAATCGTACAGGAATCGACTGAAATCACCGAATTTACTATAGGGTTGAATACTAATTAATAAATTAGACAATAAATACAGGTAGTTAACCTTAGAATGCGTGTACATAAAAATTACTTAATTGAATACCAGCTAAATGACAACGAAGCAGAAATACGATTACTATCAATTACTAGGGCTTCCTAAAACTGCCACCAGTGATGAAATTAAGACAGCATATAAGGAACTCGCACAAATCTATCATCCAGACTCTAATTTCTATGGCGACCTAGTAGAAGGTTCACTATTAGAGTTAAGTGAGGAACAAAGCAATCTTTTTAAAAACATAACTTCCGCATATCATACCTTGATAAATGATGAATTACGTAAAGAATATGACCAGTCAATCGGCAGTCAACTAAATGGGTGGACAGAAACAAAGATTGTAGTTGCTCCAGAAGCTGTTGATAAAGCCAAAAGGGAACGTCCTTACGCTTACGGTACTTTTGGAAAAGTTGCTCCTAAAAGTAAAACTGCGGCAGACTTAAAAGATATTCCAAATTGTAAGCCTGTATCAGAAATCTTGTTTTCTCAGAAAAAAAGTTTCTTCTCAAGATTATGTGAGATTTTTGGAGTCTAATTTAGCTTAGATTTTCAAATCAGTAAATTCTTTCAGTTCTATATGAATCAATTTTTCCTGGTGGAAACGAGTATCTAAACTTACCTTCAATTTTCTTACTTTTTTGCGGTAAATTTAAGGTTCTTGTAATATCTGATTCTCCTGGTTCAAGAACTATTTGCCGCTG
>JAGRAS010000202.1 GCA_020434465.1 Bdellovibrionales bacterium
TTAATTGGCAAACTGTAAGCCAAATGCATGGCTTTGGAATTTTCCCTGGCAGAACATCAGGCGCAACATATAAGTTTGACTGGCTGCAACTTACACCCGCAGCAAATACCTGTAGCACTTTTGCTGTAACTTACGCCACAGATGCATTTGATGAAGTTTACACTTTATTTGTTGATGACAACAATGATCCGACTGATGGCTTTCAAGAAAAAATTGGCCCATTAAGAGGAACCGGAGCTAACCAAACACGCAATCTAAATACCAGCAAGTTTTACCCTGACAGATACCGAATTTTGGCAATCGCACATGATGATTTCTTTACTAATCAACTTGCTCCAATTAACTTTTCAAGCCCAGGGTCAATAAATACTGACACTACAAATGATATTTCTAACCTAACAAGAACTGGCGGTAAACTTGTGTTTAATGCTACTGGGAATGACCCACACTTCTTTTTAGAAATGCCGCTTAGCCAAACTGTAGATTCCTCAGTTTTTGATAAGATGTCTATTAAAGCTGAAAATCTTGGCGGTGATAGCATTAGAGTTTTCTTTTACAACACCAGCCAAGTTTTACTTGGAAGTGCTGCCGCAAACGTTACAACAGATAATGAAGTAGTAGATATAGATCTTGGTTCTGTTGGAGCTTACTCCGGCCAAATTGGTTTGTTTAGAATTGATACAGGAACTGCACCTGCTAATAATATTGCTATTGACTGGATTCACTTAGGAACAGCATTTTCAAATACAGAACCCGCTATCCCAACTGTGCAGAGCTCCCCAGGAATTATTACTATTTCAGAACGTGGGCTTGCACCTTTTGTGCAACCTGATAATGAGGGAGGAGTTTCTTTTCCTTCTGAAAACGGCAATATTATTGATTTTGCTAATTCTGCTGACGTGCAAAATACTGCAAATTTATCTAGCTTAACTCTATATCCTGGCTCTTCGTTTACTGATAGCGGAGGAAATGTACACACTACAAGCTTTGCTAAAGGTGTAAATGATGCCTCAAAAGATCCAGGTGATCCTTACTTTGACTTCTATTTCGTTGACACAGGAATTGACCCGACTGAATACCATATCATTTGTGCAAGCGTGACATCGCCAGAACTAGACCCAAGTGATTTCCACACAAACTTTCGTTATTCATGGTCAACTGGTACTCCAGAAAACCCAACAAGCTATACTAGTGATGACCTAATCTTAAAAACTACTGGTCTAGGCCGTCACTGTGTAGATCTTATTAACCTTCCAATAGAAGTGGGCTCAGAAACTGTAAACGGAAACTTTTGGACTGGGCAAATCAACTCGCTTGGAGTTCACCCTGCTGAGTTAGAAGAAGTAACTCCTTTTATTGTTTCAGATGTAACATTTACAAGCTCTCACAAGGCAAATGATCAATATGCAATTGTTGTTGGTGGTTCAAGAGATAAAGAAGTTAAAGTTTATCGTACTACTAGTAAATCAGCTTCAGGAGGAACTTTAGTTGGCACCCTAGCAGCAGATAGAAATACTGATGTCTTACTATGGAATAGCTCTGCACATAACAATGGAAGTGTTTGGTATTTATATTCAGAAGTAGATGGAAACAACTATCTTTCTGAAGGCCCGGTTCAAATCGATAGAGATTTTGATGATTCTGAATTACCAATTCTTTTCTTAGATGCCCCATCTTCCTCAGGCAATAACCGCTACTCAACTTTAGATGTTACTGGATACGCTGTTGATAATGTCAGAATATCAACGATTGAAGTTTTTATCGACAATGCGCTAGTACTTGGCTTTATGCCAGATCTTTATCATGTTGATGCTAAAGATTTATATCCAAACTATCCAAGATCAAGCCGCGCTGGATTTCAAAAATCAATCGACTTGTCAGACTACATAGATGGCTCGCATGTTGTAAAAGTTGTAGCTTATGACACTGCTGGAAATAGTAAAACTATTTCAAGAAGTTTTACCAAAGCTTCCTCTAATTTAGCAGATCCTGTTGAGCTTGAAGTTCCAAATGAAACCCCAATCACCATTGATACCCTCTCTCAAAGCGAAGCGCTTACGATGGATGTTACTTCCAGTAAATCAACACTATCAATCAAAATTAGAAACGCTAGAGCAGGACGAGCTCACGAGCTAAGCTTTGGACCTAATAAAAAGAAAGCAAGAAATCAAAGTTCAGGTGTATTTACTTTTACACCTACAAGCTCAACAGTTACAATTAGTTTTGATTCAACAACTCCAGGAATTAAAGTTAAAAAAGGTTTAGTTGGAAAACAAAAGAAAAATGCTAGAAAAGTATTTGCTCATGTTAAAGTTCCTTCATTAAACTCTGTGAGTGATTTAACAAAACCATTTAATGTCAAAGCTGGATTTAAACCGCCCAAGGGCACAAATCCAAACAAATTGTCTAAGCAAAGTTGGACATCAACAGTTTTAGACCATATTAGCGCTTCTAGTAATTAGATTCGCTTGACCGAGGCAGCTTTCAGGCACTATAAATGACCGGAAATCTCGCGTCAGCGACTGGCTACATCAAGTAAAGCAATAGTAAATACGCCATTCGCAAAATAGGACTCTCATGACTCACACTGGAGAAATATTGTGCAATCTCGGCTAAGCTATAATCTCATTATTTTTTTGCTAGCATTTGTTTGTGTAACTCAGTATCTCCAATTCGCACAATGGAATTTTGATGACGGATATATTGTTTTTAGGATTGTCAAAAATTTATTAGCAGGAAATGGCTGGGCATATAATATTGGTGAACAACATAACGCCAGTACTTCTGCCCTAAATACTATTGTACTCTATCTTAGCTCTTTAGTAACAAAAGATATTATTTTAAGTGCCCATATTCTTGGCACCCTTTGGATCTTTATTGCAGGCTTAGCAAGCTTTTTTATCTTTCACAAAAGGCACCTATTAGTCAGTTCAGCACTTGCTGCATATCTTACAATTCAACACCTATCATGGAACTATACTTGGGGGATTGAAACCAACTTTTTCATAGCAGTTTTTTTGTTATTTATTCTACTAGAAGCAAATCAGAAAAATTCCTGGCCTCTAATTGCTATTTTAATACTAATTCGCCCAGACGCTTTTATACTAGCAGCTATAAAATTTCTTTTTGATTTCTACAAAGAAAGAACTATCCCTTTTCGCAGTCGTGTTGTGTTTGTAATAATTTTATTGCCCTGGTTTGTCTTCTCAATTGCTAAATTTGGTCAAATTTTTCCAGACACATTAAAAGAGAAAATGTGGCAAGGCCAATCTGGCTTCTGGGGAAACGGCTTAATTTATGCAAAAGCGCTAGTTTTAAATTTTTATCCGAAATCTACTTTACAGTTTATTATTTCGATTCTGGCATTGCCTGGGGTCTTTTTAGCTATCAAAAATAAAAGTAAATTGAACTATTTTTATGCTTTTTCTATTTTACAACAAATTGCCTATATAATTTTAAATGTCCCTGGGTACCATTGGTATTTTACTACAATTAATTTCTCGCTTTTACTCTCAGCCCTAGAGAGTCTTTGTGCAATCCTTGAAATTCTTCCTAAAAGAAGCTTGAAAATTTTTAACCCACTTATAGCATTAGCCATAATTATCCATTCAGCCTTTGATCTTAATAATGCTTTAAAACTACCAGCAAAAGATGTAAGAGATGCCTCTTACATTGATGCCGCAGAAGTTATTAATTCATCTGACCTTAAACCTGGATCTTTAGCTGTTGTTGAAGTTGGAACTCTTGGCTTTTACATAAACCGCAAAATTATTGATATGGTAGGATTAACATCAACTAATCCAGAATTCATAAGCGGAGAATATAATGAAACTTTTTTTAATGATAAGCTTCCTCAATTAGTAGTACTTCATGACCCAATCTGGCCACATGAAAGAGCAATATATGAAGACATTAGATTTCAACTTTATTATAAACGAATTGCTAGGAACGCAAATCAAGCAGTTACCTTAG
>JAGRAS010000203.1 GCA_020434465.1 Bdellovibrionales bacterium
AATTAATGTACCCTAATTTCAGATTGTTTCTTTGGCTTATCAGATTCCGTAGAGAGAGATTTCTTTGTTTTATTTTTCTCACCCCCAATTGCACTTATTTTTTCAGTGCCCATGGAACAATTACCATTAAACTTAGCACCCTCTTCCATAAAAACATTTTTTGTAAAAATATCTGAATTTACTTCTCCACCCTTAAAAATTTTAATATTATCCGATGCAGAAACTACGCCTGAAACCTTACCTCTAACAATTAATTGTTTTACTTCAATTTTTGCGTCTATTTCTCCAGTTTCACCTACAATCACTGTTTCAGTAGAATATATTTCGCCATTTAACTTTCCATCAATTCTTACTGGGGTATCGAAGCTTAACTTCCCTTGAATCACTGTTCCCTTAGAAAGCGCAGAGCGGATATTTTCATGGCTTAATTCTTTAGCTTGTTGCTCAAACGGGACACCAACAACTTGTTTTTGGTTACTAGAAAAAATATCTGCGGGTTTATCTAGGGTGCTTTTTGAAGTACTCCCTGTGAGTTGTTCACTACTTTTTTCTACGTTGTCACCTTGATTATCTTTCTTATTCCAGAATGCCACTTAAATACCCCCTAAGGAAAAACTATTAATAAATATGATACTATCTAAGGGAATTAATTTCCAAGTTTTCTTAATAATAAGAAAACATTTCTCTTTATTTTCTTACTCCCCAGTTTATCAAAATATCAAAAAGCTTGCTAAGTGACTGATATTGTTCTTATGTATTGCCTTAACATAAATAGAAATTACCAATTTTCAAAATCAAAACCTAGCATATTCAATTAAGGCAGCCCCAATCTTTTTAAATCTGTAGTTCAACTCCCGTTCTGCCTTTGTGTTATCTAATGCCACATCTGGGGCTCGGGGCGGGTTAGAAACATAGCTCAAACGACTCGCTTTGTTTATCAAACTTAATGGGTAGTTATATGCTCTAGCTAAGGCTTCTCCCAAATCAAACCGTGAAATCTTTTCTGGGCCAGCGGCATGAAACAAGCCTGTTTTTTTTCGTTCCCCAAGCGTCCTTAAAAAACATGAGAGATCAGCAACATGGATAGGGGTCCTAAATTCATCATAAAAAAGACTCACTTTATTTCCATTCTTAAAATTTTCTAAAATACTACCGCCTCCACTTTGATTATACGGGCCGGTAATAAGTGATGTTCGTACAACTGCAACATTATTTAATTTCAGCAATTCAACCTCTGCCGCATGCTTTGATGAAGCATAAATATGAACTGGTTTTGGCAAATCAACTTCGGAGAACCCTGAACTAGGCGCTGCTTGATACCCCTCAAAAACTAAATCTGTTGATATGTAAACGAAAAAAACTTCTTGTTTATGAGCAGCATTGGCAAAAGCAATAGAAAAATGCGTATTGAAATCCATAGCGATACCTGAATTGTCTTCACAAACATCAACCCTTGATATAGCCGCAGCATGAATAATAAAATCTGGCCTTTCTAAACAAATTACACTATCTAAGACTTTGTAATCATTAAAGTCAGCTAGTAGAACTTCCTTATAATTTGAATTTAACAAGAGCTGTTTATTTGAAGCTCTAGTAATTGCAACTATAGAAATTTCATTTTGAATCAGTTCTTTAGCTAAAAATGCCCCTAAATACCCTGTTACCCCTGTAATTATTGCCTTCATTTTTACCTAAAATTCATTTTTCTTTCATTTTACCCCTTTTCCCTTTTGGCACCAGAGAGTTATCATTAGGTATGGTTTTTTGGGTTAAACCCGCCGTTTTATGGCCAATTGCTAACTTATAAGCATTCGGTAAAGCAGGAATTTAAAAACTTTGGTTAAATATTTTGCATCTTATGAATAAGGTGAAGGACTTTCTGTCATACAATGAAAAGATTTCGCTTGGTAAGCAAAAGCCAAGCCGTAGGCACAACTCTAAGCAAACAATAAATTTTATAAATTTAAAGCACACACTTAGCAAAACAAAATTTTCCTTTACCCTTTTGCTTGCAATATCTACTTTTATATCTTTTCCAAATTCTGCTGGTACTGAAGAAGCTTATGTGGGGCCTTCTCTGTCAAAAAAAGCATCATCTAAGCAAATGGCTAGACTGCAAGATTTTGAAAAGCCTGGTATTGCTAAATTTTTAAACAATCAGAATACAACCCCTTCACCGATCTATCCAGAGATTCAACTTGAAAGAGTTAACCTTGGTATAAACAAAAACTCAGAGATATCGCTCTTTAATATGCCTAAGTTTACAACAAAAGTATCAGATCGTTTTGCTGGACGCACTGCAAACAATAGAGTTGTTTTATTCTCTCCAGATACAGCTTTACAGTTACAACTTGAGAATATTATTAAAAGCGCCTCTGCTCCTCATACAGCAGTCGTTGCTATGGAACCAAAAACAGGTAGAATTCTTGCTGTAGCTTCAAAATCTACAAATATTAAAGACCTAGCCCTACATGCTGGCTTTCCTGCTGCTTCTCTTTTTAAAATCATAACTTCCGCTGCGGCAATTGAGTGGAGCGATATTAATGAAAATTCAAAAGTCTTTTTTAGGGGTGGAAATTATACATTAAATAAATATAACTACCTTCCTAACTCAAAATTAGACAATCGCTCAATGACACTAGGTGAAGCACTTGGTAAGTCTTGCAACCCAGTATTTGCAAGAGTTGCACTTAATCACTTAAATTCCCAGTTGCTAGAAACGTACGCTGAAAACTTTGGCTTCAACTCCCTAATCCCTTTTGATGTTAAGTTACCAATTAGTAGTGCCACAATCCCAGACTCCAAGTACGGTTTAAGCCGAACTGCAGCTGGTTTTGGTGAAGTATTTATTAGCCCGGTACATGCAGCCGCAATGATGTCTGCTATTTCTAATAATGGATTAATGCCAAGACCAAAATTTATTGACTCTATTGTCTCTGACTCAGGCCAAGTTATTTATAATCCTCCAAATGCATTTATTAAAAGAATCACTCAACCTGGCACTTCAAAACAACTGTTAAAGCTTATGCATAATACAACTACAACGGGAACATCTAGAAAAGAATTTGCTGATAATAAGAAACTTACAATTCCAAATATTGACGTTGTTGGAAAAACTGGGACTTTAAGAGGCAAAAATCCTTGGGGTCTAAACACTTGGTTTATCGGTGCTGCACCAATGCAAAACCCAACAATTGCAATTGCTGTAATTTCTGTCGATCCAAAAACCAGGTCAGCAAGAGCATCAGGGATTGCAAGGCAAGTATTAGAGAAATACTTTCGAACAAACAAAGCCTAATCTTTTTTTTGCAATTTAATTCAAGCCTACAAGCTCAGGTCGATAAAATAGAGATTTTTTATTTGTTTTATTGGTTAAAATAACTCTAACCCTATCTATTTTCTTTCCATTCAAAGGATAATCAACATTTAAAGTTTGCCATGAATCATAAGTATCAGTATTCTCAACAACTGAATAAAGTAAATCATCCCTATAAAAATACTCAATCCTTATAGAGCCAAAAGAATAAATGTAAACCTTAAATTTTAAATTCTGTAATTTTTCTTTTTCATCTAGAAGAACATCTTGATAAACCTCCTGGTTAAGCAAGCTTAAACTTAAATCAATGCTATTAGAGTCGTAATAGTAATACACAGCATCCCAATCCCCCTCCCAAAATTTAGGAGAACCCAAGATCTTAAATTCTTCTTCAGCTTGGTTGAAAGATGCATTTTTTAAAAGATTAGGCTTTTGATTCTTAACATCAGGGAAAAATCCATTAAATTTAGTTAAGCATAATAAATACTGTCTCTCTCCTAAATTTTCCAGCTTACCAAATCCTTCTTTTTTATAATCCCACACTCTTCGCTGATATGATAAAGATCTTACAGGCTCTTTATTACTGCTATGATTTATCAATTCTAAACTTTCCTTTAAAAAAGCAATCGGATCTTTAATAATTGCTTTA
>JAGRAS010000204.1 GCA_020434465.1 Bdellovibrionales bacterium
TGTTATAGATAACAAAAAGGTATTTTTACTACTTTTACTGTTGATTGGATATATTTGATTTCTAAAACTAACCATTTAGAATCTTTAGAGGTCTTGCATCAGTTGGTTAAATCTGTAGACTGCGCAGACAGGAAAAATTAAAACATGGTGCAGCTTTGATTTTTTGAAACATAAAATCAAAGTAAGAAGAAGCTTCTTCCAAAGCACTTTTTTTTTGGGTGTAGCTCAGCCTGGCTAGAGCACTGGTTTTGGGAACCAGGGGCCGGAGGTTCAAATCCTCTCACCCCGATTCTTTTCTAAGTCCATATGCAAAAAATTAAGTGTGATTTAATAAATCTAGATAAGTATCCTGTTGGCGAATACCTTATTGAAGGCTGGGTTCGAACACACAGAAAATCTAAAAACGTTTCTTTTATTGAATTAAATGATGGGTCTACTATTAAAGGATTACAACTTGTTTTAGATCCTGAATTAGAATCTTATAAGCCGATTGCTGAAAAAATTACTACTGGTGCCTCTATTTCTGCTTCTGGAAAATTAGTCGAGTCTCCTGCTCGCGGACAAAAATATGAATTTCAGGTGAGTGGGATTAATCTGATAGGTGAGTCAGACGCTGAAACTTATCCGCTTAAGAAAAAAGGTCACACCCTTGAGTATTTAAGAGAAATTCTTCATCTAAGACCGCGTTCAAATACAATTGGTGCAGTTATGCGAGTGAGATCGGAAGCCTCAATGGCTGTTCATAACTTTTTTCATCAACGTGGATTTTATCACTTACATACTCCCGCAATCACTACTTCTGATTGTGAAGGTGGTGGAGAACTTTTTAGAGTTACAACGTTAGATATAAATAATCCGCCAAAAACTGAAGGAAAAATAGATTTCACTCAAGATTTTTTTAAAGAAGAAGCTTTTTTAACTGTTTCTGGCCAACTTGAAGCAGAAATTTATGCGACTTCGCTTAATAAAGTTTATACATTTGGACCAACATTTAGAGCAGAAAACTCTAACACTGTCCGACATTTGTCAGAATTTTGGATGATAGAGCCAGAAATGGCTTTTTATGAGTTAGCTGACAACATTAACTTAGCTGAAGAGTTTATCAAGTACTTGATTAATGCTGTGTTAGAAAAATGTCCTGAGGAAATGGAATTTTTTCAACAACGCGAATGGACTAAGGATGATCATTTAGAATTACTCAATAAAGTTGCCTCATCTTCTTTTGAAGTTTTAGATTACACTGATGCAATATCTATTTTAGAAAATAGTAAGGAAAATTTTGAGTTTCCTGTAAGATGGGGAATCGATCTGCAGGCTGAGCATGAAAAATTTCTTTGCGAAAAACACATCCAAGGACCAGTAGTTGTAATTAATTACCCAAGTGAAATTAAAGCATTTTATATGAGGTTAAATGACGACCAAAAAACTGTGAGAGCAATGGATGTACTTGTGCCTCGACTTGGTGAAATTATTGGTGGGTCGCAGCGAGAAGAAAGGCATGATGTTCTTTTAGAAAAAATTAGGAAGATGAATTTACCAGAGGAACACTATTGGTGGTATCTAGAGTTAAGAAAGTTTGGAACAGTTCCACACGCAGGTTTTGGTTTAGGTTTTGAACGTTTTCTTATGTATGTCACTGGAATGCAAAATATTCGTGATGTTATTCCCTTTCCTCGTCATCCTGGCTACGCCAAGTTTTAATGTTTTTTTGCAAACCCTTTTTTATAAGTTCAATTTGACTCTATTGGCATAGGTGATGCATCTCATAATTGGTAAGCTGAGTTTTTTTAATTAGAAATTAAATACTGATTTATTCAGAGCACTTAGCTTGTATGTGATTTATTCCAAACTAATGGGAGTAGGCAATTTTTGCCTGTTGTAGGAATGCTTTCGGTAGATACAAAAGAAATTTGGCGACAAATTCCACCAGAGGAAAAAATAATTGCCATGGCCAAGGCCCATTCAGTTGGTTTTACCAGTAGTGCAGTTACGGTAATAACCTGTAGTACTCTTGCTGTTGGATTTAAAGTTGCTTGGCTAATGTGGGCCTCAATTATAATTTCACCAATAATTTTTCAATTTGCATCAGGTAAAGCGTGGCGAGATATTCGTCCAAGAATGATGCTGGAATATTTAGCGGCGCGCTCAGCGGCTAGAAGGCATGCATTTAATATAGGTGGAAAAAATCTAGATATGGTGCTGATGTTTAGAGGTAAGCTCGAAGAAGTTTTTGAAGACGAGCAAAAGAAAATACAAGCAGAAATAGATAGGCGTAGAGTAAAAAAAGTTTGGGTTGCTCTTTTTAATGATAGTTTTGTAATGATGTCAGAAAGAATTGGTGGCGCTGAGTTGCGGTTTGGTCATTTGATAAATAACAAAATAAGTGTTCGTAGCAATGAAGAAGAAGTTGGTGAGTATAGCAGTGATAAGGAGCTAGAGTTCGTTTCTACTGATAAAGAGTGGGTTGGAGATAGTTTTAAACTAACAAGTGATCACCCAGCAGCGTTAATCGCGTTTGAAAAAACTCTTAAGGATAAAATTAAATTATTCATCGAAGGCGGTGATGTAAAAGAAGCAGTAACAACAACCGCTGATAGCGAAATTGAAGAAGATGATTTTTTATAAGCACTTGATTCTTCTCGAAGATTTCAATGTGAAAATTTAAGCTTTAGCTAAGTATACGTATTAAGTGGTACAATGGTCTTATAGGGGAATTTTTGGAGGTTTTATGGATCGCATTGAAGCAATTTCAATTTTGCATAAGCTTCGCCAAGATGTTGGCAAGGCAGCTACTATTGGTTTGTCTGATAAACATGTTGAGAAATTTTTTTATTTAGATAGCAATCTTGCAACTGCAATTCAAATGGCAGAAGTGAGAAAAGACTTGTTGAAAAAAGAATTTCCAGATCTTTTTGCTTTGGATGAAGACGCACTTATTAAACAAATTCAAACTGGAATTTTAAACTTTTACCCAGTAGATTCAGTTTCTCCATATATACCATTAGCTGCTAAAGGGCCTTGGATTATCTCTGCATATGGAGCAGTAATTTATGATACTGGAGGCTATGGAATGCTTGGTTTTGGTCATCATCCAGAACTTATTTTTGAGGCAATGTCTAGGCCGCAAGTAATTGCGAACGTGATGACACCTAGTTTTAGCCAATACAGAACTGTAAATAAACTTAAGCAAGCTATAGGATTTTCTAGATCTCATTGCCCATACGAAAAATTTGTTTTTATGAATAGTGGATCAGAAGCAATGTCTGTCGCTACAAGAGTGATAGATATTAATGCAAGAATTATGACTGATCCAGATGGTCGACATGCAGGTAAAAAAATCATGCTACTTGGTCTGGAGCGTGCTTTTCATGGTCGTACAGATAGGCCTGCACAGGTTTCAGATTCGACATTAGGAAAGTGTCAAATTATGGCATCATTTAGGGATAGGAAAAATCTTTTAACTGTTCCTGCTAATGATGTTTCTGCACTAGTAGAAATTTTCAAGTATGCTGATAAAGAAAACGTCTTTATAGAAGGGTTCTTTATGGAGCCAGTTCAAGGAGAGGGTTGCCCAGGCCAAGCTATTACGCCAGAATTTTATAGAAAGGCGCGTGAATTAACTAAAAAGCACGGATCGATGTTGATTGTAGATTCAATTCAAGCTGCCTTAAGAACTCATGGCGTGCTTAGTATTGTTGATTATCCTGGATTTGAAAATGAAGAAGCGCCTGATATGGAGTCATTTTCAAAAGCACTTAATGCAGCTCAATTCCCATTGTCAGTTTTAGCTTTAAGGAAAGAGTCCGCACAAATATATAAACCGGGTGTTTATGGCAATACAATGACAACTAATCCTCGAGCCTTAGATGTAGTTTGTGCAGTACTTGATAGAATGAATGAAAAGGTGCGTGCAAATATTGTTGATAAAGGGAGAGAGTTTTTACTGAAACTAAAACAGTTAA
>JAGRAS010000205.1 GCA_020434465.1 Bdellovibrionales bacterium
TTGTTTACTACGGGATGTTCTGAACTTATTTAACTCTATTAACTGAGGTTTGTTAGGCTCAGTAGAGTTTTTTCCGCCATTTAGAACTTCAAATCGTTTAGGCTTCTCACTTGCTGTGCCTTGAGTAAGTGCAGAGACTAAATCTTGATATAAGTCATCTTCAAATTTTTTAAGGGCTAAATCACCATCTGTTTCAAATCTTGGACCATTATTCAATACTTTTGATAATAGTCTATTTATCACTTTTAGCAGGATTCCTTGCTCGCTTTTATTTAATTTGCAAAGCGTATCTAAAAGCTCAATTGCTTCTTCGCCGCCAGCATCTTCAAGCAGGGTCTTAAGCTGTAGCTGTAAGCTAAATAAGTTTTTTGTAAAATTACCTTTCATAACTACCAAACTTCTTTTTTTACGAGTTGAGGGGACAAACCACATAATAACAATTCCTAATATAGTCTGAATTTATTTGCTTACTGCTTCTATTTTTATATCAAAGATTAGGCCAAGTATAAGCTGTTGATTTTTAAGAGAAAAATATTGCTAGTTGGCTAAAAAACATATGTTTTTTAAGACAGTCTGTTCAAAGTCTGGACAGGAAACTAGGATAAAGAGGTGCATATTTATTCTCTACCGCTCAACTTGGACTACGTCTAAGATCTCGCCGGCCAGGCAGCCTTTTTGAAATTAAAACTGAAATTAATTTTAAAAATCTAAGAGATAGATTTGGCGAGAAAATCAGATAAATTTCTCGCCTGTAAAAACGCCTTTATTGAAAGGCAGAGAAGTGTACTCTTCTATTTTTAGCAAAAGCTTGTTCATTAAGTGCTGGATCTAGTGGAACTTCTTCTCCGTAGCTTATGGTCTGGATTCTATTACTAGCAACTCCATAAGAAAGAAGTACATCTTGCACAGACTTAGCTCTTTCTTGTCCTAAAGCCATATTGTACTCAGCTGTACCTCTTTCATCACAATGTCCTTCAAGCTGAATTCTTATGTTTGGATTATCTTGAAGAAGTTGAGCGTTATACTCAATATTTTGAAGTCCCTCACCAGAGATTTGAGCTGAGTCATAGTTAAATCTGACGTCTCTAAACATTCCTTCGCCTTCGGCTGTTGGTACTGAGCCATCACCATATCTAGCCTCTCTCTGATAGTTAAGGTCTGATTCTGACATGCCATCAATATCGCTACCATTAAGACCTGATTTTTTTGAAGAACAGCCAATAGCCATCAGCATAAGTGTGGTTAAGAAAACACTAATAAATAAAGCTCGTTTCATGTTAATACCTATGATAGTTTAAAAAGCCAGATTAATTTACGATGAGTCAATAGATCGCGCAAGAGTATGTCAGATAATTTAAATTTGTTTTCTACAGTTTCTAAGCCGAAAAGTGTAAGAGTGGATGCTCCTTTGGCTGAAGTTTTAAGGCCGGCAAAATGGGAGGAGTTTGAGGGCTTAAATGAGATCGACGCTAAACTATTAGAGAAGTTAAAATTAGGACGAGGACGACCTCCCTCAATGATTCTATGGGGACCACCTGGATCTGGTAAGACTACACTTGCCAAATTGATTGGCAAGAGTTTTGACCTTTGCTTTAGAGAGTTTTCAGCAGTGCTTAGCGGAGTCAAAGACATCAGGCTTATAGTAGAGCTGGCTCGTAAAGATCCAAAAGCCACTTTGCTGTTTGTTGATGAGATTCACCGCTTTAATAAATCACAACAAGATGCTTTTCTACCTCATGTTGAAAACGGGACTATTATTTTAATTGGCGCAACTACCGAAAATCCAAGTTTTTATGTAAACGCTGCCTTACTATCCAGAGCCAGAGTGCTTTGCTTACCTTCGCTTAGTAATGAAAGTTTATTAGATATTCTTTTAAGAGCAGAAAAAGTACAAAAAGTAAATTGCACAAAAGAAGCTCGAGAACTTTTAGTTGCGAGTGTGGGTGGAGATGCAAGGCGCCTAATTAATAGATTTGAATTAATAGCGGATGAAGTTCTTTCTTCTAAGAAAGAAAAAGTTACTAAAGAAGATATTGCAGCGTACTTAAAAAATGAAGTTAACTTAAAGTATGATAAGGCAGGTGATGAGCATTACAATTTAGTATCAGCTTTTATTAAAAGTATGAGAGGTTCAGATCCTGATGCTGCGCTCTATTGGGCTTTTCGGATGTTAGAAAGCGGGGAAGATCCAAGGTTCTTATTTAGAAGAATGATTATTTTTGCCAGTGAAGATATCGGTAATGCCGACCCAAGGGCATTACAAATAGCTATTTCAGGAGCTGATGCATTTGACCGCTTAGGGCTTCCAGAAGGGAAAATTCCCTTAGCACAAGTAATTACTTATTTGGCATGTGCTTTAAAATCTAATCGGAGTTATCTAGCGATGAAGCATGTAGAACAAGTTGTAAAAGATTATCCTAATTTGCCAGTGCCAATAAAGCTTAGAAATGCTCCAACAGAATTAATGAAAGATATTGGCTATGGGGAAGATTATAAATACCCTCACGACTTTGAATATGCTCATGTTGCCGAAGAAGCTTATCTGCCTAAAGAGATTGCTGAAAAGAGTTTTTATAATGCCTCGGATAATGGCTATGAAAAATCTATAAAAGACAGGCTCTTGTGGTTTAAGCATCGTAAACTTGAGTAAGCTTTTGCACTAATCTAGAATTTAATACTATGTCTGATCTGAACCCCTCTTATATGCCAAAGCAGCCAAATGATTGGTTGATATTAAACACTAATAATCCTAAACGTAGGTGGGATGATTTGAGTGAAGATATAACTCGTGCCAGAAGTTTTGAAGAGAAACAAGATTTAGTTAAAGAGTTAATTAAGTTTTCAGTTGATAATTTTTCTTTGCGAAGTTCAAGAGCAATTCGAGCTAGGTTATTAGCTTTTGATTCCTATGATAGCTGCCTAGATTTAAATCAAGAAATTGTCAGAGAATTAGAAAATGACTTAGATCATTTAAGAATCGTTGCTCAAATGGGGGCAAGTGAAAATACTCTTTTGAGAGGGAAAGTTTGCTTTACGCTTGCTAGGATGATGACCTTTGATCATGGTGCTGCGCGAGCAGGGTCAGCCGGCGTTGAAAAAGCTCTAGCATACTTAAATGAGGCTCTCATTTGTTACACCAAATGTGAACGTTTACCACAAATAGATAAAGGTAAAGTAAGAAACTTTAATCTAGAGTTTAATGCTCCAGAAATTGCTCAAGCGATTTGTTATTATGGAAAGCTTGCAGTTTTAAATGGAGATTACGCCAAAGCATATCAATCTTTAAAACAGGCAACTAAAATTTTTGATAAGCATAAAAAAATGCCCTCAGCAATTCTTGAAGATAAGATTTTTTGTAAGGCGATGTTTGCAAGAGTTTTGTTATTTTACAATCAAAAAGCAGAGGCAATGCAACAGAGCTTTGAAGCGGTCAAGCTTTTTCCAGAAGCTGGTTGTATTTCTGATGCCTGTTATGTTTATGCTTTGGGCGCTAGAAGGCTTTCTGGAGTTGAAACAGATGCGGAAGCAAGGTACTCAATTAATGAATTATTTACTCTTATGACGAAAGGAGATCTTCAAGAAGTTTCTCATCTTGCAGCTATTTTATCCAACACTATAATTGACCTTGATCAACAGGTTGTAAATATTGCTAGATTAGAAATAGACTCATTAAACTTTACAGACAAAGATCTTTTTTACTTAGAAGAAACATTAGCTAATTTTATCGATGAATCGCAAAGTGAGGCCGATTTTAGAGAATTCTATACTCTTGCAGCTTGCTTATTTTTATGCGGTAAGTTTCTAGATGCTAAACAAAGGTTAAAAGTTAACGATGACAAAAAAAGCAATGGGCTTAGTCTTTACTTAAAAGCAAAAAAAATTATTGAGAAGGGTTTTACTGACCATGCTATTGCTATTCTTTGTAATAATCGAGAAGCC
>JAGRAS010000206.1 GCA_020434465.1 Bdellovibrionales bacterium
TGATTAGAAATTAGTATTTTGGCGTCTAAAGTATGAGATTTCAATAAGTTAACTGGATCCAAAATCCTCTTTTTGAATCCTAATTATGGGTAGCTACAGCTAAAGCAAGTTTCAAACAAGTGTAGGATTGGATTTCAGATTTTGTGAAATTTTGTCGATAGCTTAGGTACTTTGTGAGACACGAATATGCTGCTAAACAGAAACCAAAATACTCCTGCAGAGGGCTTTAAAAACTCAAAAGCCAAGATGCCTGCTGCGATCACTGATACAGGGTGCGAACGAGAACTTAATGAAGATCGTTATGCAGTAGTTGAGTGTGATTCGGGATTAGCCTGGCTTGTATGTGATGGCATGGGTGGAGTTACAGGAGGTGAGCTAGCTGCTCAGTTAGCGATTGATGCAATGCGAAGAGATTTAGAATCTGGAAAAGCTAGATCTCCAGAAGTAGCGCTTAAGAATTCTGTTGTTGAAGCTAATCGGGTAATTGTCTTACGAAGACAAAACCCGGCATTTGCATCCATGGGAACAACTGTTACCGGTGCTATTTTCTGTGGCTCTGAAGTTGATGTTTGTAATGTTGGAGATTCAAGAGCTTACTTGATCCGTGATGCAGCGATTCAACAACTAACAAAAGATCATACTTATGTACAACGTTTAGTTGATAATGGAGAGATTACTGCAGATCAAGCACTTTCACATCCAAAAGCTCATGTTTTAACTCGTTGCATCGGTTCTGAGCCAGGTTTGGAAATAGATATCAATAAGTTCTGGATTTGGGAGTCAGAGGACGAGAGAGAAGATTTTTTATTACTGTGTACTGATGGGCTATACAGTCATGTGACTGATAGCGAAATCGCACAAATTGTTGCTGCAAATTCACCACAAAAAGCCTGTGTAAAACTAGTAGAGCTGGCTAAAGAAAGGGGTGGTTATGATAATATAACTGTTGCAGTTATCCCTTTAGGCGGCCAATTAAAGAAAGAGCCTCCAGCAGGATATTTGGAAAATTCAGTTGTAAACTCTTCATTTGATGAAGCACATGAATACGATGAGCAAGAGAGTTCCACAAAAAATTTATTACAAGTTTTTTTGATAATTTTACTTTTATCAGCCCTTTCTGCAGTAGCTACAACTTTAGTGATGGCGTTTAGTATTAGCGGTTAAAAATTAAGGATTTATATGAGTGAAGGAAATAACAATAACAGCGATAAGGATAAAATGAACTATCCTGAAGTTAAGCATGAAGCTCCAAGAGCAAGAAACAGAACTGTTATGCTTAGCTCGGATATCGCCGGCGAAATGCGAGCTAGGCTTAGTGAAGACTTTTCCGAACAAGAGGAAGATAGTTTTGCAGAGCAAGTTGAGTTACCTGAAGTAGACTTAGAAGAAGATAATGGTTTCTCAGAGCCTGTAAATTTAAAAGGGCAAAACTTCTATCAGCCTGTGGTTAAGCCAGAAGAGCAAGCGCATAGCCATATGGCAAGCATTGATGATGAGAGAAGATTAAGAAATTTTACAGCAAATCCAAATCCTGGATTTACAAAAGTTGATCCAGTTGCTCACGTACAGCCGTTTGCTGATACGGTATCAAATCAAGGACATGTGGATCCTTCTATCCTTAAACGAAATGCGGTGTCTCAAATACTACCTCATCATCACAGCGCTGATGTTGTTAACAATAGCAAAGATAGTGTTAGTTGGTTAAAGCAATCTCCTTTACTTGGCTTTCTTGTTTCTTACGATACAGATCCTAACGGCGTGGCATTTGAGCTGAGAAGCGGACGTTTAATAGTAACTTCAGAAGTAACTTCTGGTGGTAATTATTTGTTAATTTGTGATGAGTCAGTTTCACCAATGCATGCCATTTTAAAAGCTGGTGAAAATGGTGAAGTTCAAGTACTTGATCAGTTGTCTGAAAACGGTACTGAGATAAGCTTACATCAGACTGGTGAGCAGCTTGCTCTTTCTGGAGATAAAGGTATTGCTTCTCATGGTGACACTATAAGTTTTGGAAATAGAACATTTCATGTCTGTCTGGTTTCAAGGAAATAAAAGCTAATGTCCGACTCGCAGTTAATAAGTTTACAACCTGGAACTATCATCGCAGGGCGTTATGAAGTTGTTAAATGTCTTGGTGAAGGCAGTATGGGTTTGGTATATGCTTGCCGACACCGCGAGCTTTCAGGTCATCTTGTTGGTGTAAAAGTTCTTTATCCAGAAGTTGCTCAAGATAAAATTGCTGCTGCAAGGTTTAAAAATGAAGTTTTTGCATCATATGGAGTATCCCATCCAAATGTTGTACGTGCATACGAATTTATAAAAGATGGAGATCTTGTTGCGTATACAATGGAGTATGTTGCTGGTGGTGATCTTGCAGATCGTTTAGCAAGAAAATCTGATTTAATTCCAATTCCTGAAACTATCAAGATGTTGTCTCAGATGTGTGCTGGAGTTCAGGCCATTCATGATGTTGGAATAGTTCATAGAGATTTAAAACCAGAAAATATTTTGTTAACAAAAGATGGTAATATTAAAATTACTGATTTCGGAATTGCTAGAACCGGATATGGGCCGAAGCTAACTGAGCATGGTGGAGTTGTAGGTACAATTGATTATGTTAGCCCTGAATATATGCTTAATTCTCAGGTTGATTGGAGATCTGATATTTATGCGCTTGGAATTTTAGCATATGAAATGATCGCTGGGGAATCTCCTTTTAGTGGCGATAGCGTTTATGCTGTAATGACCCAGCGTTTAAAGACGGATCCTAAGCCGCCTAGTTTAATAAGAGCTGAGTCTCCAAAAAGACTTGATGAGATTGTACTAAAAGCTATGCAGAGAGATCCTGATCAGCGCTATCAAAGTGCTGCGCAAATGTATTATGATTTACAAATAGTTGGTAAGGAACAGAGTTTATCAATTGGATCATCAATTCAAATAAGCGAATCAGCAAGTAAGACTTATATTGGGCCTTCATTAAAAGATGATTCTTTCAAAGAAGATACAGAAGAACCTGTTTCAAGCTCAAGCCAGGTTGATGATAGTTTGACTACTGATAAAACTACAGTCATCAGTGATGTCAGCTCATTTTTAAATCCCCAGGTAATTGACTCTTCGCCGCCTGTTGCCCCAAAACCAAAAATTGAACAGTCTCCATCTAAACAAATGAATCAAGTAACAACGAGTGGTTCAGAGGATGATGATTTAGGAACTACAGAAGTTAAAAGTCGTGGAATTGCTGATCTTGCAGAAAGGTATCGAGCACAGTCAGATGGTTTTGATGAGCCTGAAAAAATGGAAAGCATTCTTTCGAAACATGGAGACCAATTAGCAGAAGCACCAACAGTTGTTAGTATTCAATCTCTTGCTTTGAATGATTCTAGAGTTAGGAATTTATCAAAAAAAGTAAAACATAAAGGTTTGTTAACGGAAGTGTTTATAATTTTATTTGCTATAGTTTTAGGGGTTAGCGTTGGTTTCCTGCTTATTTCAAAGGTTTTTCCAGACTTAGTTAACTCAAAATCAGTTGAAGTTGAGGAAGTAGGGGTAGAAACTCTTGTTACTTCAGTTGGAAAACATACGCCAAGCAATTGATTTTGGCGAAGCTAAAATCGATATGGGGGCATAAAGCCTTTATTAGGTATTTTCAATTTCTGTAAGGATATATTATATTTGGCTAAATCGAATACGTAATAATTTCGGAAGATACTTTAAGATATAAGATATAAAATATGAAGTTACTGATTGTAGATTCAACAACTGAGGCGCAGGCGTTTTGTGCAAAGCGAATAGAAGCTTTTAATCAAAGCGATGTGGAGATGTTGGATCTTAAAGTAAAATTAGTTGGAGAAAGAGAGTATCTAAGTCGTATACATGAAGCAGACGTGCTTGTAATTGGTTCCGGTGTTGGTGAAAGAGGAA
>JAGRAS010000207.1 GCA_020434465.1 Bdellovibrionales bacterium
TTACAACATTTGGAAGCTGGTGCTGATTGTGCAATCGAAGATGGGCATGTAACAAAGTTATCTTTACCTGGCCAAGGGCTTAGGTTTTGTCAAAACTTTGATCCAAATCCAAAATATAGCAGAGAGCTTTCACCTGCAGATTTATCAGAATTTAAAAACTTGCGTGAAGTTACACTTTGGGGTGGAACAATCCAAAAATATGATCCTCTTTTAGAATTTACCAAGCTTCAAAAAGTTTTAGTCAGTGGTTTAAATAATCATCAATTAGGTGTTCTAGCAAAGCTTAAGCAAAAAGGGGTGGAAGTAGTTTTAAGATAGGTACTGATTAGATTTTCTAAAAATATCTTGATATTTTTTTGCTGTAGCGCTCCACGTATAATTTGCAATTGATTTTTTTGCATTTTCAGAAATTGTCACTCTAAGATCCTGGTTATCTTCAATCAGTAAAATTGTTTTGGCTATATGCTCTGTTTCATCAAAATTAAATACGAAGCCATTTTTTTCATGCTCAATTATTTCTTTATGCCCATTAATATTTGACGCAATTACAGGCAAGCCGGCAGCTAAAGCTTCCAGCATAGCATTTGGACGTCCTTCATGAGATGAAGAGCTAATGTATATATTTGATGTCTTAAGTAGGGCTGGTATTAAACTAGGCGAAACAGATCCGAGAAAGTTTAGCCTATTTTGAACTTCAAGTTGAGCAGCTTTTTTTTGTAATGAATTTAAATAAACTTTATTATGTGATCTGCCAACAACTAAAAGTTTGTATTCTTTAAGAGCTTTATGTGAAAGCAGTTCAATTAAGAGTTCAATTTTTTTTAGTGGTATTACACGGCCAATATGAATTAAATACTTGTCTTCTTCTTTAAGATGATATTGTTTTCTTACTTGAATCAGTAATTCATCACTTGGTTCTTCATAAGATACTCCATTTGGAATAAAGTGAAATTTCTCATTTGAAAGAGTTGAAAAATTCTTTAAGTCACTTATAAAACTTTCATTAACAGAAACTATAAAACTTGCTTTTTTTAATACCAATCTAAAGATTGGATTAAATACTTTGAGCTTTAAAAGTTTCATATCGCTTCCACGAATACTTACTATGTAAGGAATTTTAGTTATTATATTTACAATTAAAGCGGCAATGCCAACAGGAAGCCAGTTTGCTTGTATTATTTTGTAGGAATTTCTTAATTTAAAAGCTTTGTAAGCAAGCGCTAATAACAAGCCAGGAGCTTGAAAAATTAAAAAAGGATATTTTTTTAGTCTCGGAACAATTCCTTCACCTGATGCAAGTATGCCAGGCATAATAATTCCATATTTAACTCTAAACAGTCTAAATATGCCTTGGGTTTCTTGAACTTCTCCTTGTCGATCGTATGGTGTTATTACACAGCCGCTAATGTTTAAGTTTGCAAAACTCTCAACTAGCCTTTTTACGAAGATTGATGAGTCATCATTAGGTGTTTTAGGATAAGAAGTTGTAAGGACACAAACTGAAAGCTGCTTATCCATTTATTTTAATTCCCATAGGGCAGTTGATCCAGATTGAACAAGAGGTTTTAAATATTTCTGCTGAAATTCATTCCATTTATTTCTATTCTCACCTACAAGCTCTGCTTCCATGATATCAATTGTTCTGGGCATATTAGCCATTATGTGAGTTACTCCTTCTGCTTTAAGCTCACTTGCCACAGAGGAAGCAGAAGGTTTTTCTCTTAATAAGTTTACAATTCCTGCAGATGAATCATGACCTGAGCTAATAACGTTACGGTCAAAATAGTAAAATCTATTAGCTGTATTTAATAAATAGATCTTACTTGTTTCAGGGAGCTGATTGTTAACCCAGTTAATCAGTTCATAGTCAGGCACTGTTATTTTTAGATAATCTAGTTTTGAAATTTTATGATTCAGATATGGAATTAGTAAGCTTCTTTCAGAAATTTCTTTTAAATATATAGCTGTAAAAAAAAGATAAACGGAAAAAAATATTGTAAAAACTTTTTTTTGTAGTTTTATATTTGTAATTGTGAGTAAATGTATAAAGCCTAAGGAGCTTAAACAAATCCAAATTGGGAGCATGGGCGCAAGATATCTAGTTCTTGGTAAAGCAAGCGTAGTCGCTAGCAAAAAATAAAAAACAGCAAAAATACTAAAGCCCCTTACCCATCTTTTTTTCCAGCTTTTAAATAAACCAATAAATCCTAGAATTAAGATTGGGTGGAGTACGCCATCGAAGTACTTGCCTTTAAAATCTTGCCCGTTAAAAATCATTCGAAATGGTAATAATAAAAAATCAAACCAGCTTTCTTGATAAATTAAGCGCCTATGTTCTATAGGATTTAATCCTCCAAGCGAAGGAGGTGATTTAGTCGAGAAATATGAATTAAATAATGGATAGATTGGGTTATTAGTCCAGAGATAGTTCTTAATCATCCAAGGTAGATAAACAATAAGGGCTCCGAAACAAAACAAAGCAAGAATTTTTGCGGCATGTTTTAAATTTTGTCCATTTCTATAGTTCATAAAGGCAATTAACAATAAAGTGCAAACAAATCCTACAAGGATTGCATTGTATTTAATACTTAGTGCCAATCCTAAAGATATTCCTGCAAGAAAATAGTTAATTGTTTTTTGATTGTCTTCGAAAACAAGTTTCAAACAAAGAAATGAGTATGCAGCAAGACCAAGATCAACTAGAGGCGTTGCAGCCAAACGAATAAATATTGGCAGCCCTATGATCATTATGACAGCAATAGGTGCTAGATAAGGATGTTCATTTTTGTTTCTTAAAAACTCACTAATCAAAGCTGCTAATATAATTAGATAAGCAGCATGATAGAGTGCGCAGAATTCTGCTGGAGCAAACTGCATTATACCAGTGAAAGCTAAATTTATTAGCATTGGGTAATTAGACCAGCTGTGGAAATCTATGTAGTATATTTTTCCAGCTTTTAGCCACCATTTTGGTACAACTAAATGATGAATTAAGGCATCTCCTGCGCTTACAGGAAGTAAGTCTAATGAAATAATAAAACAAAAAATAATGCAGATAATTGGTAATATCAGGAGCTTG
This sequence comes from Bdellovibrionales bacterium, assembly GCA_020434465.1. Next base: position 3,080 of record JAGRAS010000207.1, read on the forward strand.
ATTTTTCCTAGTGTGCAAATTGTTCGATAAATTTCTAATATTGATAAATATATGCATGTGCAGAAAAATATAAGGTGTAAGCAAAACACAATCTGGTAAAGAATTGAATTTGTTCCGAATGTTTCAGAGGCGCCTATAGGAAGTAATGGGACAAGCAAGAGGCCAGACAAAATAAAAAGTATGCACAAGGAAAGTTTCATCTACGATAAAAGGATAGCCTGATTACAAAACTTTGGGTAGCATCGCTTTATGAAAGATACAGATACAACAAAAGAACCTGCAATTAGGCTAGTGATGATGCCGAAAGATACGAATTTACATGGTAGTATCTTTGGAGGCTATATTCTGAGCTTGATTGACCTTGCGGCTGGCCAGCATGCAAGATCGGTAGATCCCAAAAAATATGTTACCAAGTTAATGAGAGAGGTTGAATTCATTGCACCAGTCTATGTAGGAGATAGTGTAAGCTTTTATACTGATACTGTTAGAATTGGAAAAACTTCGATAACTGTGAAAGTCGATGTTGTTGCTATGCGTGGAATAGATTTTTTAGAATGCATTAAAGTTACTTCTGCTGAAGTTGTAATGGTTGCAGTTGATGAGAGTCAAAAGCCAATAAAAATAAAACAGTCCTAAAATTAGATCTTATTTAGCATGAGCTTGATCATATTTTTATAAGACCATTCTAGTTTATTATTCTAAATGTATTTAAGATTATAAGAGCTATAAAATAGCCTTAATCTTTCATTAACTATTTCTACAGCA
>JAGRAS010000208.1 GCA_020434465.1 Bdellovibrionales bacterium
AACCGGCTTGCGATTTCTCCAGTTACTATTTCCTGGTTATTAAGAGCTTCTTGTTTTAACCAGGTATATATATTTTTTAATCTAAAAGTTGCTGCTTCATCTTCAATTAAAGTAGTCGGGACCGTTCTTAAAATGAAAAGTTTAGACGTTTTTAAAATAACTGGTCTAATATCCCATTCTTCTTTTCCTAATATTGCAGAAGACAGTACACCACCAAAACTACTAAGTTCTAAGTAGCGCTTACATAGTTCTTTTTGATCTAAAGAAAGACTATCTAAATTTGTTAATCCAACTGCCATTTATAAAATCGAATTGCTGTTTAAATCAATTTAAGCCTACAGTAAGTAATCTTACTCAAGCAGCCATTTTCTGCTTTTTGGCTTTAAGCTTTACCTTGCGAAAAAAAGCTGCTCACCGTAAAAAAGAGTAACAATAAAACTTAGGAATCAAGATGAAACAACTAATCTTAGCTTTTCTATTTTCCACGATTTTATCCCCCACCGCCATTGCAGAAACTAATGGATTCCTGCCTACCTGGAAGATGTTAAATAGCCAAGAAAAACAGTATTTTATTTCAGGCTACTTACATGCTTGGCAAGACGCCTCAGAGGTTACCGATATTGCAATTTCTTTTATTAAAGATAATCCAAAAAAAGCTGTAGAAAGTATGGAAAGCATTAAAGGGCTCTACAATGTTTCGGGTATTAATCCTATTACTTTAGCTGCAAGAATAGACGAGTTTTTCACTAATCCAGAGAACAAAGATGCTAGCTTGTCTCGCGCAGTGAGTTTTGCAAAAAATAGAGCTAATTAGCACCCAAAACTACCTGTAAAGCTGTTAAAGTCTTCGACTAATTTTTTGCCAGGCAAATCTTGTTCTTGGGGAAAATTATATGTTGCTCAAGCCTAACGTCCCGATTAACCTTTGGCCTTATTAATATTAGTGCTAGAATTCTAAGAGAAATCTTAGTAACCTGAGTTCGGTTTAAGAAGCGTAGCGAGAAATGCAATCTACCGAATTCAGGTTAGTAGAATATTATCTTTTAAAAGTTTTAAATTAATATGGTTAGCATCGACGACATAAATAACATATTTTCAAAAATTACAGAAAACTATGAAGACCCAGTTCCTATCGGAGGTCGTTGTGAGAGTAATGTTTATTATAGAACTGAAGATCTAGATGAAAACGATCTAAATACTTGCGCAGAATATGTTGCTCAGAGAATTTACAATGTTTTAAGTCCAAACGACCCTGAGCTATTTTTAAAACTCCCTGGTGGGTATACTTTTTTCGCTGAAAGACTTTGTGCGATGTATTCTGAAATTGCTGGTAAAGATATTCCCGTCGAACAGTATTTCGAGGATAAATTATCTAATGGTCACGGCGAAAAGTATAAAGGTTCTAACGCTGTCTTGGTTACAGACGTTATCACTACAGCACGCTCAAGTTTAGAGGCTCACACTAAGGCGACTCTTAGGGGGATCCCAGTGCTTGCTTGGGCAACATTAATTGACAGAACTTTTGGCCCAGGTCCTGTTCCTGTAATTTCCGCTTTTACTGGAGCACCAGTTAGAGTTCTTACTTTAATTGGCTAAAGTAATATTGTTAATTAATTATAAACGCTAATTAGATACTAGCTTCCTAACAACTATCTTCCCCATAACGGAATAACTTTTGCCATCATAGGTTCAGCAACTGAATCTTCCTCAAGCTCGGGCATTTTATCCTGATCTATAACAGGTGTGCTTAGTTTATTTTGATCAATTATTGTTTGTAGCTCGTGACAAGCAGCTTGAGAAGCTTGTGTTTTTGATTTTAATACTGCTAGATCCCTGCTTAATCCAGCACACTTAATGAAATCCTCATTAGAAGCAGCCGAAGAAAGGCTATCTAGTTTAGATTTCATCTCAGCTTCAGCAGCTCTCCAATTTGAATAAAAATAATTTCTCAAATAAAAGACTCTTTCTGTAAGTTCTTTGTTGCCTAATCTTTCTAAATTCTCAGTTAATGTTCTAATTAAAATTTGATTTACACTTTTCCATTCGTCTAATTGTTTATCTGCAAGTTCGGAGGCCTCACCGGTATTTAAGCGAGACATGGAAGTGTAAAGTCTAAGGGCTTTTTTACTTTTTTGTATTAATTTTACTACGCGGCTTCTGAAAGTATCTCGATCCATTTTTTAAAAAACCTAAAAATTACTCAGACTAAAAAATTAACAAGCAGAAGTTTAATAGATTAAAAAAAAATCTTTTTCAACCAAAAATGGAACTTCTTAAAAAAAACAGCTCTGTTGGTTATTATAACATATAATTCAAGTATTAAATAAACTTATCAACAAGCTTAGTTTAAAAACTTCTAAGAATTTTTGCTCTTAATCGCCCGGCTGTACGTGAAGCATGTAAAAAGTTTGCCTTAGTAAGATTATCGGGGATTTTTTTGGGGTTAAAATCTCCTCTCATAATCCAATTAACAATATTTGCGCAATTATTTCGATAATCTATGATTAAACCGCTAATTTGATTTAAATCAAAATTCTTCTGAATTTTAAGCATTATTTCCTTAGAATTTAGCCTCAAGCCAAGATCACTTTTTTCCTCTTTCACTCCCCCTTCTTCTGTTTGAGACTTGAAAACAATAGTAATTGAGCCTAACAAGCGTTTAATACCATTATTATTTAGGCCTGTTTCTTTAGCTAAGTCTTTTAGCTGTTTTTCAGTCAATTCCAACTTTTTTCTCCTGTTAGTTTTTTCCTCTCTTTTTTATCATACAGACAAATAATTACCTCTGATAGGAAAAATATTCCCCCCTTTGAACTCATTAGTTTCGGCAATCCCGGATTCTAGTTGATTTCAAGCCTTAAATGATTGGCACATCAATTGCTTTAAAGAATAAAGCATGCTCCTCAACGGGAGATATACATTGCTAAACATATTTTGGTTCAACCTCCTTTACCACACACACAACCTCTTGAGCCAAGATGTGCAAAATTAGCGATGTAGGAAAGGTGGTGAAAACTCGTTGTCTGCTTTTTGGTATGTCCAGGAAGTAGCGAGGTAAACGAGTTAACTTTCCAGGGCCGATATAAATCGGCCCTATTTTCTTCTCTTCTAAAAATACACACATAAAATTTATTGCTCTTTACTGAGAGCACATTGTTCATTAAATTTGCTAGGGTATGCTATCCCTCATGACATTTTTAAATACGCTCGTAAGAATAAAAATGAAAGTTTTAATCTTTGCGCTTGTAATAGTCCTTACTCCTAAGCAAAGTTTTTCAGCTTCAATTGATTGGCAAACTATTGGAGAGGATCTAGAGTTAGGGCAAGCTGATATTTCAGAAGGGATTCTCAGATCTGGCCGAATTACTATGCTTAGAACTAGCCTGCTACGCTTTCGACCAGAAGTGATTATTGCTAGAAATTATGACAAGCAAGTTAGTAATGTTAAGCAACTTGCAGTTTTAAGCAAAGCTTCGATTGTTATTAATGCAAACTTTTTTGATGAACAAAAAAACCCTTTAGGTCTTGTGATACATCGAGGGCAAAAACTTAATCCTATTCATGCTGGTGGCCGCACTTTAACTGGAATTTTTAAAGTTGAAAGAAACTCGATTGGTATTGTGCATAGAGATTCTTTTCTCCCAGATCGTGTGGTTGAAGCAGTCCAAGCTGGCCCACGTTTGATTGTAGATAATGAGCCAGTTGCTAAATTAAATAAAACATCTAGTCGGCGCTCAGGAATTTGTATTGATAGAGAAAATAGATTGCTATTGTTTATTTTTACTGGAAGTTTTTTAGGAATTACACATGAGGAATTGCAAGCTCTTTTGCTTGATGATTCTGT
>JAGRAS010000209.1 GCA_020434465.1 Bdellovibrionales bacterium
AAAACATTGAGTCAATCATCGAAGAGCAGGCAAGGGTAAAGGCTGAACATATAGTTAAAGAAAGTGGAAAGCAGATGGCTCTTGAGGCTCAAGGTTTATCTAAAAACAAATAGAGCGGCAAGTTGAACAGGTAAAACTTGATCTATTAAAGAACTTACCAGGTAACTTTTGGGATAAAGACTTATAAAATGAGTAATGATAAAAACTCAACTCTTTTAGATCGAAATGAAGCAGAGGGTTTAAAGTTAAAACATATAAAGACTAAAGCAGAGTTAGATGAAGTTGAGCAAGCTAACATCCAATCAGGATTGCAGTGGTTAAATAGGACTAAGCGAAAAGATTTACTATCTGAAAAATTTATTCGGGATCTTCATAAGCAACTATTAGGAGAAGTTTGGGAGTAGGCAGGAACTTTTAGAAAAGGAGTTATAGAAGACCAGATTCCTGAATGAAATTCAAGGACACCTAAAAAAATCAAAGAGTATTTAATATCTTCAATACTTAAGCTGATCTCTTGATTTGATAGTTAGATTTTTGGGTGTCCTTTGTTCTCCGTTTAAAATAGTTTTCGAACTTTTCTATTTCATTTTGGTTTTGAGTCATAAGCAGTACCTGTATTTGAGTGAAAAAACAAAGAGAGAGTTAGAGCCCAGCGCAGTAACTACAGAGCCCCTCGTGCGTTTGCTCATCTATTGGTATTCTTTCAGAGCATCTTAGGCACTTATCAAACTCTCTTTCAGCACCGCAGTTAATACATACTTCAGGGTCGTATAGCATGGTATTTTGTCCACACTGATAACAACTAACAGCCATTGTCTCCCCCCCTTTTGTTACTACGGTAAGCTCAAAGTCCGCTATTAGTTTAGTAAGTAAATCTGTAGAATTAGAAACTCTCGCACATGCTTTGCACTTAAAGCTCACATCAGAGAAATCAGTTGTTGTGCCCCCACCCTCAGGCACTAAAAGATTTGAACCGCATTTACATCGCAGGTCTGATGCAATTTGACCAATCTTCTCATTGCTCCATTTAAACTGTTTAATCGCCTTTATACAAGATTCCCTTTCCTCTCTATAAACCCTGTTTACATTTAATAACGCTCTCCATGTATCCTTACCAAAGAGATTGTAAGGCTCCTCTTCTAATTCACCTTTAACAAATTTGCTTATGATTACAAAAACATCGGCCAACAGCTCCCTTACTCCTTCAGGAGACTCATCACTTTGGTAGTGTTCAATGTCATTTCGAATACGAGATACTTTATCGAGTCTTTCCCAATCAACATGTACCTGTAATGAATTAAATCTCTCTTTAATTTGATGTATTGTTACAGTCCTTTTCCCAGTACCAATAAAAATAACCTCTCCATTTGAATCAGTTTTAGGCTCAATCTTTTCTTTTACCAAAGATTCCTCTGAGCCAGGTGGTGAGAGTCTGCGTAACTTTTCTTTAAACAGTAAAAGCATTCCAGCGTATACATTTCGCACTGAAGAAAGACTTCTCTCCAAAGTCTTTTGTTGATAGTCTTCTAATCCAACTTGGATAGAAAGAACTGCATTGTTAAGAATAGTATCCATCTTTCTCTTTTATCGCTCTTGTCTTCGAGTGACAATTGATTGTCGTCTTCAAGTCAAAATAGCACACAGTTAACTAGGTATCAGAGATCTCTTTTCTTAAAGACCTCTATTCTTACTCTACTTGTATAAAAGGCAAGTTATTCTGAGTAATTTCAGTAGTTTAATGCTTAAGAATCACTCTATAATTGGTGGATCACCCAGCCTGATGATCCAGATAAGAATATATAAATATTGAAAAAATTGGGATGCCCTCAACTTTAGAAGAAAAATCGCAACAAAGAATTGCGAAAGCTGTAAAAGATCAACCGCAAAGATCGGATGGATGGACCTCTTCGCTCCGAGCACCTAATTCAATTTCATCTATGGCTAAAAATAGATATGGTAAGCCACCAGATGTTGAGCCAGTAAAAAAAACACTTGAAGATTTAAAGCAGGGGATAATAAGTCCATTTGTTCGAGAGTCTTTTAAGTTAATCGACCAGGATCATCCAGCAAGCCAACATGCTAATAAGCTTTGTCTAAAAATTCTAAAAAGAATTTATCCCTCTCACGACTTTGATAAAGAACCAGTTAGATTTCTTTTAATGGACATGCCAGATGTTAATGCATGTTACTTTAAAGGAAGCGAGCCAATTACCATTTGTATTAGTAAAAACATTCTTGAACGTTTGTATTCTGACGATCCTAAAAAGAGAATGGCTGTCGATGATTTAGCGTACATATTGGGCCATGAATATACACATTTTAAAACCTTTAAGGAATTTGGATATACAGATTCTTGTAAACTTCAAGAGTGTAACTGTGACTTAGATCCAATTGAGGACATTGTAAAAGCTGGCTTTAACAGAAATGCTGGCATGAGAGTCCAAAAACTTTTTGGGGAATCCAATAAAAGAATGTCTGCTCTAGAAAGAGCCTTTAAAGCTCTAGTAGACCCACATCCTGATCCTGCACACAGGAAAAAAATGGTTGGTGGAAAATTAGCCCAGCTAAGATTTGAAAAAGGTGTATTTAAAACTAACGAAGTATCTTATCTAAAAACAAATCCTGATATACAGTCTCTAATTTCATCTGCTACGTATAAAGATTGGCTTACTGAATTTTTCGAAGAGGCCTCTTATACAGAGCTAGGTCACCTTGCTAAGGCAAGTGTGGTAACTGAGGCAGCTTCAATTATAACTTCTTCTCCACTTTGTTCTGTATATGCTACACAACTCTTAGATACCTTAGATGAATTTAGTAAATCTGGAACTAAGAAGTCGAAAGAGGTACTTAATTTAATTGCAGAGTATGCAATAGAAACTATTTGTACTGGCCTAAAGCAATTAGATGGTGAAGATAAAGAGCAATACAGCTCACGAGCGGAAGCCTCAATAGATTTATTAGGTAGTCTTTATAAAAAGTGTGTACAGGGAATTCGTTTTGATCCCAATCTTAGCAGACTTGAACGAGCAGGACGTTTTAAGTTTGGTGGGCCTTTAGATCCTATCGGCAGCCTATTAGTTTTAGAAAATATTATAGTAGATTTAACTTTAGCAGATGATAGAGATTCAATAAGAGCCTTTGCTAGAGAAATAAATCTCTTTTCCTGGCCAAGCTTAGAACAAAGATCCTTTGAGCCTAAGCTTAATGCAGCGCGAAGAGGTTTTTTTAGATCAATTGAAATGACTAACTTTCATAAGCCTGGTAAAGATGAATCTGTTTCTTGGAATGCTCATGTTATTGCAGCAATTGAAGACATTGAACAGCAAGATTTTACAATTGCAAAAGCACTTTTAAAACTTGGCGTTTTTGATCAGCGACTAGTATTAGCACTACCAAAAGATATGCGAGATAAGCTTTTAAATCCGGTTGAACAGGATAGACCAGTAAGTTTTAGCTCTCATGAAGATAGAGTAGACTTTCCAGATCATTCTGAAGCCTCTTCGCAAACTAGATCCTTAAGCCCTCTAAGGAGATCTTCTGAAGTTAGCAGCTTAGTTGTTGATGAAGTTGGAAAAGTTCTTAGAAGAGAAGCAATTAGGCTTGAGGAAAGTAATCTGCCAGAGTTAGTTGATCAATGGATTGAAGCTATGCAAAGCAAAGATCTATCAAAAGCACCATTTTTAGATGTTGTGCGTCGAGAGCTGTCAAACTCATGGCATGGCACCAGACAGGAAGTAGATTGTTTAAGAAAGCTATTTAGGGAAATGGAAAAGCAGATCTATCAGCTTAATCAAAATATAGATGCAGAAAGACGCATATTCCAGGATTTAATTGATTTTTCTA
>JAGRAS010000020.1 GCA_020434465.1 Bdellovibrionales bacterium
TTTCTTTACAAAGATTTTTCATGGCCAAAGCCGCCTTAATTGGGATTGGGTTGGTTTCAATAAACTCTACTTCGAAAAGAGTTTTTAAACTTTTACTATCTGCCACAGCACCATCCATATCACCAGCAAAGGCTTTATTTACCATTGCTAGCATCCTATCTGGAATTAAATTAGAGGCAACTGAGATTACCCCATCTCCTCCTCGTGAAATTAGCTCAAGAGTTAGATCATCATCTCCGCTTAGAACTGCAAAATCATCAGAAGTAGATTTAATGACTTCAGACATCTGATCTAAGTCTCCTGAAGCTTCTTTGACTGCACAAATGTTACTACATTCATCAACAAGTCTAAGCAGAGTTTTAGTTTCGAGATTTACACCTGTTCTGCCTTTAATATTATAAAGTATAATCGGTACAGCTACTGAATTAGCAATTTCTTTAAAGTGTAAATACAAACCTTCCTGAGTAGGTTTATTGTAATAAGGATTTACTACCATACAAGCATCAACCCCAAGCTCTTCAGCAAACTTTGACTTTGCAACAGAACTTTTTGTGCAATTACTACCTGTACCAGCAATTACCTGGCAACGTTTGTTAACAATAGAAACAGTTTTCTTAATGAGCTCATTTTGTTCTTCAAGGCTTAAAGTAGGAGATTCTCCAGTTGTCCCACAAGGTACAATCCCAGTTATACCAGCAGACACCTGTCGCTCAACAAGGTTTTCAAATGCAGGCCAATCGATTTCTCCATTTTCTAAAAAAGGAGTTACAATTGCTGTATAAACTCCTCTAAATCTTTTTTTCATTTTTCTCTCCAATTAGAGTTTGTTAATACATCTTGCATAAAATCATTAAAGCCATAAAAACCTGGTTTTTGCTGTAAAAGCCAATTAGCAGCTTTTATTGCTCCCTGAGCATACCCAAGACGGTTTCTGGCAGAATGCTTAATTAAAATTGAATCAACTTCAGAGTCAAAGGCAATAGTATGTTCAAAGTTTACATCACCTCCTCTAATCGAGCTAAAATGAAGCTCATCTTGCATAGGTTTACGATCTAACTTGTCATATATTACTTTATTTTTTCTTTCTAAATTCTTTAACAGTAATTCAGCTAAGGTTTTAGCCGTCCCGCTTGGGCTATCAGCTTTATTTTTATGATGTAATTCGTATGCCCACACATCATAATCTTCAAATGAGTTAAAAACTTCTGCTGCACTCTTTACAATTTTAAAATATGCGTTAACTCCTATTGAAAAATTAGAAGACCATAATAATTTAGAATTTGCCTTCTCAACGATTGTTGCCACTTCTGGAATTGAGTCATACCAACCGGTAGTGCCAATTATAGCTGCTAATTTAATATCTGCGTAATGTTTGATATTTTCGATTGCAGAACTAGGAACAGTAAAGTCAATTACAACATCAGCTAATTGACTTGTTAATTGAGTAATCTTTTTGAATTCCGCATTTTCATAATTTGGATCTATAATATAAATATCACTAGATTCTTGGTTAGTTTGATCTGCGGCCAGCAATAACTTATGAATAAGCTTGCCCATGTCACCATAGCCAGCAATAGCGACTCTCATAAGACTCCTTAAAAAACTAATTTAAGAGCTTATGATACTAATTTTTGCAAAGCAAATATTAAGAACTTAAATTTATTCAGCTTCCACCATTGACTCGGCAATCTTCTGTGAATCTACTGAATATTCACCATTTGCAATTTTTTCTTGAAGTCTTTCTTTTTTTCTAAGCTTATCAGCCAGCCAATTTAGACTAAGAGACGTTAGATTTTTAAATGCTCTCTTATTATTCTCATTTGTTGCTGCTTCCTTTGACATCAATAATCCTCCAATTTTGGGAACAATTTTCTCTTAGTTCAGATACGTCTAATTTAAAACAAAGCTTGATAATTCAACGTCAAATGCTTAAATCTAGCAAAAACCAAAAATTAATATATCTGGAGTATTTTCAGCATTTTAACTCAAAAAAATCCCTTAACTGAGATTGAAACTTATTAAGCATATGAGAAACTTTCCTATTATTCTAAGAAAACTAACCATTTTGTATTTAAAAAGTAATGTGTTTTGTTGATTTCCCCGATTTCATGTCTGGGCGTTGAAAAGTTAAAAATTTAAATCTCTAAAAGCTGGGAGCTGAGTGAGTAAATTTATAAAAACACTATTATTGATTGCTGTACTCTTTACGGCCCAAACAGCTTCTGCAGAGTTCACGCTAGAGTTTAAAAGTAATAATGGTGCAGTTGCTGGTGTTAGCATTGAAGGAAACTCAGGCTTTGGAGACATTCCTGGCAGAGTTTCAAACGAAAATGGAAGATTTACTTTCGAGGAATCATCATTAAGCTCTCCTAATCCAACTATTTTTTTTCAAAAAGAAGGTTTTCAATTCAAACCAGCTGCATTGATTCTTAGTGAAAGTACTTGCCCAGCAAAAAAATGTATTATCAATGTCACAGAATCAACAAACCCAGAAATAGCAATTTTTTCTCACGCTATTGCTTCAAATGCAAATCCTGTAGAAGGAATTAGATTTGCAATTGTTGGTTCTGAACTAACAGAAACAACTTCTGACTCTGTTGGAACAGCTATAAATGTAATTAAACCAGTTGAAGGTGAGTGTAACGACACTGATAATGATCCCTTCAATAATACAATCAAAGTTTTCCCTCTACCTCCTCAAGGTAAGACTTGTACTTTCAATTCTATAGGCGCAGACACTTTTTGCCCTAAAAAAGATACAGATATTTACAAGACAGTGGTTGCAAATTGTACACCCGCAAGCAATTCAAGCAGCGGAACTTATGTTGTTAAAGTTGTATCTGATGTGAGTAATTGGGGAGTTCTTTTTAGAGGTAACAACGGCTTAGGTCTAAAAATTACTAACAGAAGTGGAGAAATAAAAGTTCCAGTTGATCCTTCAAGTAATTATACTTTAGTTGGTTATACCACAGCAGGTGGCACTCTTTACCCGCCTACAATAAATGTAAGTAATAAAAGTAAAGACTGTATTCAAAATGTTTGTCTCGTGTATTTACAAAATAATGGAAACTCTTCTGCCATTGAATGGTCTTTTACAGACAATAATCAACCAGTACCTGGAGTCACAACAACATTTGTTGATGGTCTAACCAAGAAAAGCTACACCTCTGTTTCTGACAATTACGGAAAAGTTGTTTTCCCCGGAACTTTAATTCCAGAAGAAAAACCTGATTATCTTTCAAAAATAAATGCTAACCTCGAAGGTTATAGATTTGATGATCCAACTGGTAATTTTCACCGCTATGTAAATCAGTCTTTTTTAACTGGCAGCTATATTGTTCATGAAGGCTCGGAAGATACCAGACTGTATGATTTGACCGGCAAAGTATTTAATTCGCTTGGTGACCCACTTGGCGGAATAAGCATGCAACTTAATGATGGTCAAGCAAATTATATTACGGATCAAAATGGCTTTTGGACAATTAAAGTAGAATCAGGACAACAAGTAAACATTAAACCAGTCGAAAAAGATGGCTATAAGTTTGATCCTGAACTTGTGAGTTTCGATCCAATAACCTCTGCTCAAGAGATAAATTTTGTAGCAAAACTGCCTGACAAAAACTCTATAACTCCCCCAGAAGATCAGTGCGAAATTGATTCAGATGATGGTAGTTATTTAATTAGAGGAACTGTTGTAGATGCTAATGGCAAAGCCATTCCAAATGTTGAAATTTTAAATCGAGATTCAGTTGTTACAAAAACTAGCCATATTGGTTTTTATGAATTTAAAGTTGGCCCTAAATCAAATAACTGGGTTGTTGCCAGACTAACTCAAGATTCAGGGATTGAAGATATAGCTAAGCTTACACCCGATCCAGCAGGATACACGTTTCACTCTTATGATACCGCATGTAACAAAAACATCACAAACTTTAGATTTATAAACAAACCTTCTTTAATCATAGCAGGTATTGTTAAGTACAAAGATAGCGCTTCTCCAATGCCTGGTTTTAAAGTAATCCGTGAGCTTGGGGATGGAAGCCCTGCACTTAGCACAACAACTGATGGCACAGGCCACTACATATTCAGCGTACCAATAGAAACAAGTTATGAGATAAAACTTGGCGATAATTCACCTTGTTGGCAGACAAGTGGAAACTATAAAGGAAGCGAAATTATTGATAGTAAGACTGATGCTGACTTTGATGTACTTTGCCCTGGCCAAGCAACCCCTACTCCATCACCAACACCGCAGCCAACGCCAAACATTACTCCAGTACCAACTCCTACAGCACCTCCAGCACCAGATTTTTGCCCAAGTGACCCTGCAAAAACAGCTCCTGGAGTTTGCGGTTGTGGAATTCCTGATAAAGATTCAGATGGAGATGGAACACTTGATTGTAATGATTCTTGCCCAACTGATAAAACAAAACTTTCACCGGGTATTTGTGGTTGCGGCCAGCCAGATCTTGATGCAGACAACGATGGAGTTTATCAGTGCCAAGATAAATGTGATACAGATCCAAACAAACTAAGTCCTGGGCTTTGTGGTTGTGGTGTAATTGAAGATACTAGAGATTCTGATAAAGATGGAACTATAAATTGCTTAGATTTATGCCCAAGTGATCAAAATAAAAATGACCCAGGAATATGCGGCTGTGGCATTTCAGATGCAGATAATAATAATGATGGAAATGCAGACTGTAATGACACATTTAAAATTTGTCATATTCCAACTGAATATCCTGGTGACTTTATTGAATTAAAAGTACCTATTGAAGAAATAAGCCTTCACTTAGCTCACGGAGATATTGAAGGAAGTTGCGATCAATTGCCGAACAAACATAATGCATGCGCAGGAGTAGCAAATGCTGATAACTACCATGCTGGTAAAGGAGAAAATAATATTGGCCAACCAAATCAAGAATTCCAAAAACTCTTTAGAGTTCTTGGAAGTCCTGAATTAGATGATTCAGAAAATTTCTTAACTCTTGGATTAGGCGGTTCAGTTGAACTTAGCTTTGGTGAAAATTCTGCAATTTACAATCAAGAAGGTATAGATTTTTATCTTGCTGAAACAAGCTACGAAAAAAGAGGTAGGTCATGTGAAGATTATCCAGAAAAAGCTGAAGTCTTTGGAACAGAAGATGGTAGCAATTGGGTATCACTAGGAAGTGCATGTAGAGATGCAGGCTTTGATCTAGAAAATTCAGGTTTAAGGTGGGTAAGAAAACTAAAAATAGTAGATAATACCACCTTAGCAAACTCTGACGGTTATGACATTGATGGTATTACATGCGCCGATACTACGAAGTGTTTAGATTCAGATAAAGACGGCACTTGTGATTATGAAGATAATTGTAAATTTGATTCAGAAAAAATCGAGCCTGGTATTTGTGGTTGTGGAATAGACGATAAAGATACAGATGGTGATTCAATTCCTGACTGTAAAGAACCAAATGTTGGTGTAATTGACCTCTGCTTATTAGATGAAGCAGAAGATCCAGAAGTTAATCCAAATGAAAAAGTATTAATTTGCCATCATACTAATAGTGAAACTAATCCTTGGGTTGAAATAAGAGTTAGTCGTAATGCTGTTGGTGCCCACATTTCGCATGGCGATCATTTAGGAGCATGTTCCGATGCTGAAGATCCAGACGATGGTGGAAATGATGATGATGACCATGGAAAAGAACAACTAAAAGTTGACGTCTGCCATAGAACAAATAGTAGTAAAAACCCTTGGGTACAAATAAGAATTAGTTATCACGCCGTAGATGCTCATATTGCACATGGTGATTATCTAGGAATTTGTACAGAAGAAGATGATTCTGACAAGAAAAATGGAGCAAATCTTAACTCAGTAGGCAATCTAAATATAAACTCAACTGAAAACGAACTCTTACCTTGGCGAGTATATAATATTGGCGAAATCGACCAAAAGTTTACATGGAAAATAAGAGGGAGTGATCAAAGTGGTGAATTTGATTTACCAGCTAGTAGCTTTATTGAATTTGATACTGCAAAAATAGATGGGGATAACATTATAGAAATTTATGTTGCTGAATATCCAGATATTCTGGCAGATGAACAAAAGTATGCTGGCTGTGCTCCATTAAATACTCTGACAATAACTCCTCTTTGCTCTGATGATGAAACTAAAACTAATTGGAGCATTAATAATCCAAATGAGAGAGATGTTGAAGTTGACTGGAAGTTAAAAGATCAGGATCAAAAGAACTTAGTAATTGCAAAATCAAGTCAGTCAACTTTTATTAGCACACAAGCAATAGATGGCGAAGAAATGTTGCAGATCTTTGCTGACGTTAATCGTGATGGAACAGTTGAGCTAGTTGATTCAAAAGTAAATCCAGAGTTGCCATGTACAATTGCTACCCCAACTCCAAGCCCTACACCTGAACCAACTGCAACGCCAACTCCAGAGCCTACCCCGACTCCGGACTTATTCAAATATCCAAGACTTGATGAAATTTGTGTTAATGATTCTAAAGTTAATTTGAAATGGAATATTACTAATAATAATGATTTTGATGTACTTGCCCACTGGGAAATTCTAGAAAGTAATCAGCAAGGTGATATTACAATCAGTAAAAATTCCAGTTTAACTGTAGAAACACAAACTGCTCCAAATGAAAATACAATGAAGCTGATGGTGAAAAGATCCTCTGAACAAGTCAGCTGGGAACAATCTGATGTATTAAGAAGCACTAAATGTGAAATATTTAAACCAACACCTACACCCACACCTACACCTACACCTGAGCCAGAAGCTAAAATTGAAATAACAGCAAAAGTTTGCACTACCAATGGGAGTAAATTTTTAATCAAAAACTCTGGAAATTTAATTGCTAGGGGTAATTGGAAATTCACAGGTTCAGATGAAACTGGACTAATTGAGTTAGAACCTGAAAATGAGCAATGGATTGAAGTAAGCGCGTTACAAGGACATCACAAGTTACTAATTGAATATACTTCTCCACTAACAAGATTAGAAGTAGACGAACCTCCTTGTTTCCGCCCAGATTATCCAAGTGTGGGAACAACTTGCGTGACCTTGCCTGAAACAAAAGAAAAGCGTCGCTGGGTAATTAGAAATCCAAATGATATTAGAATGCTTGTAAGCTGGAAACTTGTTAATACAAATTATTCTGGAAGCATAAACGTTGTGGGCGGCAACCAAGCTGTTCTTCTTGAAACACCTTACGGAGATCCAAACGTAAATAGCAAAATTGAATTCTATACAGATACAAATGAAGATGGAATAGAAGAGCTTTTTGCAAGCATTCCTGCAAGTGATGCAGCTTGTGCGATAAAATGGATTGCTCAACTTGAGCTAAGAGATAGAAGTGGAAAAGTAATTAATGAAAATTCATCAACTGATATAAAGCTCAAAGGCACTGGAGCTCACTTTAAAGCAAGAAATAGAGATACAGGTGAAATTCTAACATCTGGATTAAAACATCCATATAATGCAAGGTTTGAACTTGGTGAAGGACAATGGATCTTCTCATTCTTGGATCCAAGTGGCAGAATGAAGCCAATGCAGAGGCCATTATATCCAAGTCTTGAAGTAAAACATGAACTGCAAACATCACCAATTGAAATTTTCTTCGCTGCTGGGCCTAGAAGCTGGGTAGAGAGAAAACAAAAAGCAGGAAGCCTTACAAGTATAAATGCTGCTACAGGCGAAAAGAAAGTTAAGAAAGCCAGAGGAAAAAAAGGTAAAACAAAAAAGGCTAAAAAGAAAAAGGGAGCGTAAATGAGAATCCATTTATTTGCTAGTAAATATTTAATGCTCGTGCTTGTTTTTCTGGCTTCGCTTTTGCCTGCTACTTTACTTGCTCAAGCCAATGAAGAGTTTTCAGACAATACTTGTTTTTCAGATCAGTGGATTTTAGCTAAAAGCTTTAGTGATCTTAGAAATGAAAAAGGCGTGGAAGCTCTTAATGAAGTAGGGCATAAAAAACTAACTGCAAAAGATCAGTCTGCTAGCGCCCTGCTTGTTGCCCCACCAAAACTTGATACTTCAAAAACTGATCAACATCAGACAGAAGAGCTAACAAACAAAAGAAACTTATGTAGTGCTTTAGACAAAAAGCGAAGAGAGGCAATTAAAAATAAAAGAAAAGGAATTCATTTTGATATAAATGATTTAAGAGATTTTGGTTGTAGTTGTAACTATGAAGTCAAAGCTACAAGAACTCCTAACGATCAATATTACTCATTAGAATGGGGATTAGAAAGAATTGCTGCTTCTACTGCATGGGATACAACTACAGGAAATAATTCTGTTGTTGTCTTTGTAATAGATAGCGGAGTAGATGTCTCTCATCCTGACTTAGTTGGAAATATTTGGACAAATCAAGCAGAAATTCCTGGAGATGGAATTGACAATGATGGCAATGGCTATGTCGATGACATCCACGGAATTAATGCAATCACTGGTCAAGCTCTTACAGGAGATGATAATGGCCACGGCACTCACTGTGCTGGTACAATTGGAGCATCAAGTAATAACGGACTAGGGGTTACTGGTGTATCTTGGAATGTAAAAATTGGTGGTGGTAAATTCTTATCATCAACTGGTTCTGGTAGCCTTTTTCATGCAATTCTTGCCTTAGATTATGTAACAGACCTAAAAGTTCATAGCGGAGTACAAGTTGTTGCCACAAATAACTCTTGGGGTGGCGGAGGTTACTCAACTGCTTTATTACAAGCTATCCAGAGAGCTAAAAATGCAGACATTCTTTTTATCGCTGCATCTGGAAATGCAACAAATAATAATGATGCAAGTTCATCTTATCCTGCTAGCTATCCTGAAGAAAACATTATTGCTGTTAACTCAATGACTATTGATGGCACAAAATCAAGTTTTTCAAACTATGGTAAAACTTCAACTGATTTATTTGCACCAGGCTCTGACATTGCAAGTACTTACCCAGGTAACAGATATGTTTATCTTTCTGGAACATCAATGGCTACTCCTCATGTAACTGGCGCAATTGCCTTAGGAAAATCTGTTGCTCAAAATTATACCGCTTTGCAACTAAAAAATGCTTTATTGAGTAACGTAAAAACTAATTCAAATTTCACAAATCTTTGTACTACAGGTGGAGAACTTTATTTGCCAACTTTTATCAATCATTTAATTAACAATCCTAGCCCAGCTCCTATCGGAGGAGATCCAGGAGCACCAACGCCAACACCAACTCCTACACCAGCACCAACACCAACAGCTACACCAACTCCAGCACCAACGCCAACACCAATACCTACTCCGTATAAGTTTGTGAAATTAAGTGGTACTGTTGTTAACTCATCAAATAATGTTATTCCGCAAGCTAAACTAGAAATAACGCTAAAAGATCAATCACAATACAGTGCCAGCACTGGAAGTGATGGAAAGTTTTTGGTTCAAAATGTTTTTGCTCCGCAAACTGCAAATATTAAAGTATCTGCAGCTGGATATGAAATACTAGAATATAGCACTTGGATAGAAAGTGACTTAAACACAACTTTATATCTTACAAGCACTGAAGCTCGTCTTGAATTCATTGTTCGCGATCCTAACGCCTTACCTATAAGTAATGTTACAATAAATCTTGGCTCGCTAGGGCAAGTAACAACAAATGGAAATGGTAGAGCGACATTACCAATCGAATTTGGTGCACATTACAGTGCAAATGCAAATAAGAACGGATGCTCTTTTGATTCCGTAGGCGGTGAGATTTTCGCATCAAAAATTGTGCGTTTTATTGTTGGAAAGTGTGATTAGTTAAAAACTTCTAATAACCAGAAATATTTTTAATCTTCTGACAAACTTCTTTTACAAATTCGTCCAGAAAATTTACATCCATTTCCTTGGAATCAAAAAAAGGATGCATTAATGTACAACGTATCAATGCTAAGCCTTCAGTATCTTTATTTGCAGTCCAACTTGAAGTAAAAGAGTCTAGATAGCGATCATAATCTCTCCAAGTTAATGTTGTAATTGAAACAAAAAATGAACTGCCTTTATGGGAAAATTCTGCATATAAGTTATTAGTTCTTTCATTTGTTTTGGATAAAGGTTCTTTATCCAACGCTACACAAAATAATAAAATATTTGTTTCTGCATTAGGAGCAACTTTTATGCGGGAATCTGCAGCTTTTAAAGCTTTTTCTAATTTTCTTTGTTGTTTGATTGTTTTTTCTAAAATATACCCATAGCCATTTTCATCTAAACCAATACTTTTAGCAGTAAGCCACATAGCAACAGCTCCTCCTGCAGATCGAGATCCTTCTAAGGTTTGTGTTCCAATGTAATTACGCTGTTCAAATCGCAGATATGGAGCTTCAAATGGAGTAACGTAATACTCCCTTGGTACAGCACTAATAAATGCCCCAGATGAATATGGGACATATCCAAGCTTATGAGGATCTACGGTTACTGAGTTAGTAAAACGTATGGCATCAAGTGCGGAAAACATCTCTTTTGATACTGGAGACTTTTCATCTCTTGGTAGAGTACAAAAAAATCCTCCATAAGCTGCATCTACATGATGCCAAATGCGAATACCCTCATCATCTTTTAAGCTACGCAATTCATCCTGCACTTTATCAATCGGATCGAAATCTCCCATCTCCGTTGTTCCGGCAACTGAAATTATAGCGGCGATTGGTCGGTTTTCCTTTCTAGCTTTTTGCAGTTTTTTCTTTAAGTCTTGAATGCAAATTTTACCTTCAGCATCTGTGTCAATTGACCAAAAGGCTTCACTACCAAAACCCATCAAAATTGCTCCCTTTGGCCAGCAATAATGTTTGCTTCCAGGAGCAAAAATAACTGCTCCACGATAATCAACACCAAAAAGATCTTTATACTTCTTTGCAGTATCAAATGGATTGGTATGTAAAATGTTAAATTCTTTTAGGCTAGCATCATTCACCCCTGAAGTTAGCTGATCATAATTTTTCCAACCCATATGAGCAGCTTCAAACAAATTCATATCTAAAGTAGAATTTGCCTTTGCAAATGCAGCAGCTGAAAGCCAACGTGCCATCCTTGCTCTTGCTCTGACTAAACCCTCAATATTCGCTACCGTTCCTCCAGATGTAAAATGACCTCTAGCAGCATCGGTGTTAAAGCCCATCATCTGTGCAAGTGCAACTATCGCTTCTCTTTCTATCTGCGTGCCAACAAAAGATACTTCTTGTGTAATATTATTTGGATTATGCAGTAATGTTACAATGTGCCCTAAAAGTGCAGGTATAGAAATTTCAGACAACATATGCCCAATATATCGTGGTGTAAATGAAGGAAGTTCATCTCTAAACCTTTCTAGCACCTCAATTAGACTTTCCTCAATCTTCTTCTTTCTTTTCTTGAAAACAGAATTTTCTCTATCAGTTGCAGTTACAACTACCCCATCATTTGGTGAATACTCTTTACGCCATTTTATCCATGATAAAAAAGCTGCATTTGCAAGTTTTCTTACCCAATAAGCATTTTCAGCTTGCGGCCCAAGAAAAAAACTCTTTAAGGCTAATTCACGTTCATCAGTTTGTTTTTTAGACATATTTATTTTTTCTTAGAAGCTTTATCTAATGCTTTTTTTGCTTCTGCCGTGTCAATTTTTCTTAACGCATAAGCAGCAGCACTTTGCACACCAGG
>JAGRAS010000210.1 GCA_020434465.1 Bdellovibrionales bacterium
AAAGAGCTTGAATGGGCTATTTTGTTTGATAAGAAAATTAGAGAATTAGCTAAAGAATTTAAATTCCCAACTGTTGAAATATCAAAAAGTGAGAGCGATTTAAAAAAAGTACTAACTGCTTTAAATCTAGATTGAGGTGCATATTTACTTTTTTGTAGAGTTTGTTGTATTTATTTGACATGCGCAAAATAGCCATCATTTTACAAATAAGCCTCCTATTATTTTTTACTTTTAGTTTTTCTAATGCTGAAGAAAAAATTAGAATTGGCGTTTCAACGGTTTTAACTGGTGATGCAGCTACTTATGGAATTGATATTAAAAATGTACTTCAATTTGCTAATGATAAAATTGCTAATGGAAAATATGAGTTGATATTTGAAGACGATCGCTGTACCGGAAAAGATTCAGTTGCAATCGCACATAGGTTTGTAAATGTACTTAATCTAAAATATGTAATTGGATTTGCATGCAGTAGCACAGTTTTATCAACCGCTAATATCTATGAAAAAGCTGGTGTGCTTACAATGATTACTGTAGCGTCTGCAGCGGAAATTGCAAATGCTGGTGATTATATTTTTAGAACTTGGCCAAGTGATGATAAGGCAGCTTTAAAATTATACGAGGAAGCAGCAAGTAAGTTTAAAAAAATTGGTATAATCAGTGAGGAAACTGATTATGCACAAGCATTTCTTAATTCTTTTCTTTCTGCAAATAATGACAAGAAAATTGAAATTATTAATGATAATTATTTACCTGAAACTAATGATTTTCGTACTTTGATTTTAAAAATGAAAAATGAAAATGTGGATGCTTTATTTATTAATAGTCAATCAGAGGCAAGTTTTTTAAATGTATTGCAGCAAGTAAAGTCAGTAGCCTGGGAAGTACAAATTTTAAGTGCTTATTGGAGTGGGACTTCTGCTGTTTTAGGTAAAGCTGCCGGCTTAGTTGAAAACAATATATTTGTTGATTTGCCAAGTCCTGAGGAGGCTTTAACTGAAGAGGGAAAAAAGCTGTTTGCGGAATTTAAAGATAAATATGGTGGCTTAAAATCAGTAGATTTAATTTTTGGTACAGCATTTGAAGCTTTCAGAGCATTGCATATGGCAATTGAGAGTGGTCAAGAAACCAGAAAGTTTCTTTATCAGCAAAAGTTTAATGGGGTTTTTGGTAATTGGAACTTTGATGAAAATGGAGAGATTAAAGGCTTAAATTTTCTTATGAAAGAAATTAAAGATGGCAAGCCGACTCGGATTAGTTAAGAATTTTATGTATTATGGATTAATCCCACTCTTCTCTTAAAACACTACAGATTACAACATCAACTTCTTTGCCATGAGTAATTCGATGTTTGCGTAGCAAGCCTTCTTTTTTCATACCTAGTTTTTCCATCACTCTTAGAGAACCAATATTTTCAGCGTCGGCTGTTGCCATTATTCGTCTTAAAGTAGGAAAAGTTTTAAAAGTAAGATCGATTATTTTATGAGCAGCTTCGGTAGCAAAACCCTGCCCCCACAGTGATGGTGCAATGCTGTAGCCAATATCTGCTCTACAGTTCTCATGATTAAATCTGATATCAATTCCACCGACAACTTTATTATTGTGTTGTATTGCCCAGCCTGAGGTCAAATGATTGTCACGAGATAGTTGAGCCTTAACAAACTCAACGGCGTGGCTTCTAGCGTATGGGTGTGGGACTGGAAGAAACTTGGACCAGTTTGGATCTACAGCATATTCCATTATGTCATCGATGTCTTTGTCGGTATAAGGCCGCAGTATCAATCTATCAGTATGGATTGTTTCAGGTAACATTAAAGTCCGATTTGAATTTGTTTTGGCATTATCTTTATTTGCTCGTTTTTGATTATGCATATTTTTATGTCCAATTATACGACTATATGTTAGAATTTTCCAATGAATAGTTTTTTTAAAAAAATAAGTTTCATCACGTTTTCACTCTTATATTTTTCTATGCAGTGCATTGCAGAAGAGTATAATGTTGGGCTTATTGCTCCGCTTACGGGTGACTTTGCACGATATGGAGAAAAAATAGCTGATTCAGTAAATAAAGCGACACCAGAGGGATTTAAGTTGCTAACTGAAGATGAAGCATGCACTGGTAGAGTAGCAATCACATCCTATAATAAGCTTTCGAAAGTAGATAATGTAAAATTTTATCTTGGCCCATGGTGTGGCTCACCTCAGTTAAGCGTTGCTCCCCTTTTCAAAAAAAACTTAGATATTGCACTAATTGGCAATAGCGCACCTGAAATGATGCATAAAGCTTCAGGTGGAAGAATGTTTTCAACTCAACATTCAATTGAGGCTGAATCCAGATATAACGCAAAACAAATGAATGAGCGTGGATATAAAAGCGCAGTAATTATCTTTTTTGAAAATGATTTTAGTAGAGCTCATGAATCCGGCTTTAAAGAAGTTTTTAAAGGTAAAATTTATGAAACCTTTGCTTATAATTCTAGAGATATATCTACTTTGAAATCAATTGTCTTACGCATTAAGCATTACAATCCTGATGTAATTTATTCTCCTGATGCTTATCCCTTAATGCACGGTTTTGTACGTGAACTCTATAATTCAGGGCTTGGGCATAAACAAGTATGGTCAGTCTACTCTGCTCAATTTCCTGATATTCTTGAAGTGCTTGGCGAACAAGGTAATGGACTTATCTATTCTCATCCAGATATAGGAGAAGATGATGCTTTAAGTTATTTTTCAAATAAAGCTGCGAACATTCTTTATAATGAAATTACAAATTGTAAGGCAGACTCTGAGTGTGTGCGATTAAACTTAAATCAAAAATATGATTTTACAGAAAATGGATACTTAAAGGGTGATATTATTTTAAAAACAATAAAAGATAAAAAGTTTGTTAAGCTTGAATTATAGCTATTATTAACTTGCTGAGCATGCCCACTCTAAATCTCTAGATGGATCTGCTATTGAGGTTCCGTCAGCAAATTTATATGTTCGTATAAAAATTTCTGGTTGTACTCCTCTAATAATATCACCTTGTCTTAAAACCACACCGCCATTTGTAAATAAATGTATTCTTTCAGTATCAGAACCGGTCCTTAATGAGAAAGCACCCCTTACAAAAGCTGCATAACAAATATCTTTGTCATCCCTTTTCATTAATCCACAAGCTGTTTGTATTTCACCGTCTGATTCGCGCTTAGGAGAGTTAACATAGGACATTTTTTCATTTACAAAAGATTTTGTTGAATTATACATATCGCATAACTTAAGTTCTTCTACGGCAAATCTTAGCACTGCTTTTAATTGAGAAAGTGTGAGCTCATCTGCATTAGATGCTACTTCTGCTATTTTTTTATGTAGCTTAGCAGCTTCTGCATCAGTCACTTCGTTTATTATTATTACAGCTGATCCATCACCTGGTGCTGCCTGAGGAGTTCTATCTGCACCATTGTAAAAAACTATTCCTTTGCTGCCTATTGGTCTCCCTTTGTAGTCCTTTATTTGTTCACCAGTGTTTGGATTAATAAGATCTTCACCATTATCACCTAGATTTGGAACGGGGATGATAAATTTTTGTGCTGCTGAAATAACCGCAGTTGCTTTGTTTGGTGAAAGATCAAAATCTGCAGCTGTATATTTTTTTTCATTGTTTAAGTTTGTAGAATTCTGATCGATTGACATAGTAATACCATTAAAAATTACATAAAAAATAATCAACAATAATTTATATTGTTATGCGTAATTACAAATTTAAGTGACTTTGTTTAAAAAAAAATTTCCTAACAAAGAAAAGTAGTTACATTCGAAGCTGTGTTTGTCCCTGCGGGGCA
>JAGRAS010000211.1 GCA_020434465.1 Bdellovibrionales bacterium
TGGATTGTAATAATTTACAAACTGCTTGGAGCAAATTAGTCTCTGAGTATCCAGAACGACAATTCCTTACAGTTCAGGCACCTCATGCTAGCCATAACTTATCTTACAAAATCAATTCTTTTTACAAAAGGATCTATAGAATTGCTGTAGCTTTTTATTTAGATTTGAAGTTAAAGCCTGGCGATAGAGTAGCTGTTCTTTGTGAAAATTATCATGACTACGCAATGATTTTACATGCGTGTTGGCTTGGTAAGTTCGTTCCAATTCCTTTAAGTTTGAATTTTGATGAAAATACTATTGTAAGTATTATTAATAATTCTAATGTAAAAGCAGTGGTTTTCGAACCTGCGTCTTCTGCGCGAATTGCATCTATTCATAATCGAACTTTTTCTGTTAAGGAATGGGTTGTAACGGGTTCTAGCGGAACGCCATCTAATATTAAAAAACTAGATGAGCTTATAGCTGCGGCTGTGGGTGAGGACTTACCAGAAGAGGTGGTTTCGGATGAGGATTGCCCAGGTCTAATTGTTTTAACTCGTGGGATGACAAGTTCACCTAGAGGAGTTAGTTTTAACCAAAGCCAATTATTACACGCGGCTCATTTATCCCAATGTTTTTATTCCAAAGACAATAGCAGTTCACTAGCAGTGAGTTTTTTAGATCCAAAGTCTATTCATGCTATTACTCATTCACTACTTGCTAGTATGTTTAATGATACAAGTTGCTTGTTAGAACAGGAGCCAGACCTTAAGAAATTTTGGGAACTTGTTGCAGTATCGAAGATAACTGATATTCATTTAACTCAAAATCAATTGAGAAGTATTAATAGAAGAGGAAAAACTAAGACCTGGACTTCTCCTGGAAAGGTAAGATTTTATCTACTTACTGATTCCCCAATATCTTCGGAATTACTTGCAACTTTTGAAAGAAGGTTTGGTGTTGAAGTCTTCCCTTGTTATAGCATGGCGGAAACTGGAGGAGTTGTTTCTTGTTATTCTCAGGATGTAGATATTGATTATTTAAATAAGTGGCTATTTGATTATTACATTCCTTCGTCAGGCTCTGTTTTATCTGGAGTAGATGTTAAAGTTATTGATTCGCAAGGCCAGGAAGTTGCTGATGAAGTTTTAGGTGAGATTGCCGTACGTTCAGGCTCAAATATGGCAGCATATTCTGGAACTGCATCTGGAGATGCATATTTCGATCAGCAGGCTTTTTTACATACTGGGGATGAGGGATATATTGTAAAGGATAAAGCCGGTACTAATCATCTTTTTGTCACGGGTAGAATCAGTGAAATGATTCAAAGGAATGATCTTCGAATAAATCCTGCAAAAATTGAAGGTTATTTATATGAGATTCCGGGAGTGGATTTTGCATGTATAGTTGGTTTTCCCAATGTTCATACTGGATACGAGCTTGGTGCTTATGTGATTTCTAGAAGAGGAGCACAATTAACAAAGTCTGAAATTAAAATGAGACTGAAAGAGAATTTAGATTGGGTAGAGACTCCAAAGGTAATTTTAATGGGAGAAGCCAGCGCTGAACCCGCAAGTCGTTCGCGCTCATTTTATTTAGACCTTTTTGCTGACTTTAAAGAGGTAGATTTCTCAATCACTGCTGATTCTTAAGTTCTTATCACTTCAGAGTATATTTGAAAAAGTGAGTTAAATCGGTTGCATAGAGAGATTAGCTTAGAAAGTACTTTTGACTGAATAATTTTAACCCTTTAATTCTTAAGATAATTATCCACTAATTGTCCCAAAGAGTCCTATCTAGTATGATTCCTTTAGGTTTTTAATATAGAGTTTAACAATTTTTTATATCTCTAAAGGTTATTATGTCAGACTCAAAATTTGCTAGTTTTATCATCACGATTTTATTTGGTGGTTCCGTAGTTGCTCTTGGAGCAAAAGAATTGCAAAAAGAGTTTAATAATAAGCCTCAAGGCTCAACTGATGCAAAAAAATTAGTGCAGGAATTATTTGCTGATCCTTCTATGATGCTCGGGAAAGAGGATAGAAAACTAGCAGAGCCTAAACAAGGCGCTAGAAGAGTTTTGCCACAGGATGATATAGATAATGAAGATAAACAAGGATTAGAAAATTTACTAAATAAAGTTCTTCCATGAGTATCAGGCCATCGAAAGTTTTACTTATTGTTTTTTTACTTATCATCTGTGTAACTTTATCAGCTTGCCCGGCTGTTCCTTTAATTCAATCCTTTAAAGATATTGGTGCTACTGAGTCAGATCGGCAAACCTTACTTGCGAATGAGGTAAAAGAGTTCAATATATCTAGATATTGGGGGAGTAGTGATGCCTTAACTAGGGTTACCCCAGATGCTCAAGATTTGGTGAGAAGTGAAATTTTAAGAGCAAAAAGAAGCAAAGAAAGAATTGTAGAAAGTAATGTTGAGTTTATGAACTTTGAAGAAGATGCTTACAAAGCAACAGTAGATCTAGCAGTTAGATATTTTTCTGTTCCGAGTTATATTGTTCATGAAAGATACGAAAGGCAGCATTGGGTATTCTCCATAAGTGAAGGCTGGAAAATGAATAATTTGCAGGTAAATCCGGACGAAAATAATGTATAAAAAATGTATCTCGCTATTTTCACTAATATTCGCTAGTTCCTTTATTTGTTCTTGCTCATCGATGGGAAAAACTCTTGATGAGCTAAACCAAGCTATGTTTCAAGAAAATACTTCTACTGAAGAGATGACTGTAGAAAAACCCGCTTTAAGTGCACATTCTAGTAATTCAAGTGAATTGCCTTTAACGGTTGAGATAAAAAATGAAGTGAATGATGGTAGAAATTTACATGTAATCGCAGAGGTTTCAGCTAAGCATCGTTGGACGATATCTGGGGTTGCAGCACGTTTATCAGGAATACAAGCTGGCCAGGAAGTAGTTTACAAACAAGAGGTTTTAGCAAAACTATTAGGTGTTGATTCTGATACAGTTCTTGCGCCAGGTGAACCAGTAAGTTTTTCGCTTTCTATTCCATCAGAGGGTTTGAGCGATTATCAAGTTGAACTACTATGGGGCGAAGCTGCAAGAACTACGGCTGGTGCTGATGTAAATCAAGCAGCAGTAACCTCAGTAAGTTTGAAAAATTTAAGAGTAGAAGCAGTCCCAGCCACTTGCCCACGTTCTCCTTGTGGGGTTAGTTTTGAAATCTCAGGAGATGTATTTAATGAGGGTCATACTACTGTTGAAGCCTTTGTTTTAGGTGTTGGTTTTGTTGGTCGAGAGGGGGGAGTTGATTTATCCAGAAGAATACCTGAAAATGAAGAGCTAGTGGATGTAACAGGATTACAACTATCTTCAGGTGCAAGCAGGCCAATACATTTAGTAATTGATAGACCAGTTTCCCTTGAAGAAGCAGATAGGTACCGGCCTGTTGTTAGAATAGTAGATGTGAATCCAAAGTAATTTTAAGATGGAAGATTTAGTTAATATTAATGCAGGCATGCTTGCAGATAAGCCAGTTGGCGTTTTGAAACCTGGAGTTTATATTCGAACTTTTGGCTGTCAGATGAACGTCTATGATTCAGATAAGCTAGAAACTATTCTGGCAAATTCTTACTCTCCAGTAGACGATCCAGAGAAAGCAGAGCTGATTTTAATTAATACTTGTAGTGTAAGAGAGAAGGCTGAAACTAAACTCTATAGCTTGTTAGGTGAGTTGAGTTCATTAAAAGAAAGAAATCCAAAATTACTTGTTGGAGTTGGAGGTTGTGTCGCGCAACAAGAAGGCGAGCGTATAGTTAAGCGTAGCCCGAATGTTGACTTTGTTTTTGGCACTCATAATT
>JAGRAS010000212.1 GCA_020434465.1 Bdellovibrionales bacterium
GTTGTAGTTTAGAAAATGTTTCAATTATTTCGCTTGGGCTTGCTATTCCTAATTCTGTTATTATTCCAGAAAATAAAGACAGAGGTAAGATGTCATGCGAAAAGATATCTTTTTCATAAGTGAAGTTAAATTTATCTTTAGTTCTGGTTTCTTGGTATGTGGTGTCGTAATCATCAAGCCAAAAACTAAATTTTTCAGTTGGTAATAATACATAGATAGGAATTGACTTTCTTGATAAGTCTGAAACTAAACCACTAGAGCCTGGAGCCATCACGATTTCTTGATTATTATTTAATGTTAAAGCTCCGAACATGGCAACGTCAATTTGGTCGAGAACGTGCGAGGCTGAATATTCAGAAACAACTCTATACTCATAAGAGTATTCTTCTAACGTGCTGAGAATTTTTGCAGTTTTAACATCTTCTTGTTCAGCAACAATAACTTTAGGTTTTGAGTTGTTTTCAGCAAGAGCCTTAAGAGTTTTGTTTAAATGAGTGCTATATGAGTGAACAAGTAGAGTGGTATTTTGATTTAAAAGCGTGGAAGTGTGCTTTGTGATCATTTCTGCGATCTTTCTTTTGTCTTCAACATTTTGCTCTAGTAATTGTTTAACTTCCGCTACTGATGCATGTGTTTGCTCAGCAATATGTAATAAGGTTTTTTGAGTATCCAAAATAATCTGCGGCATTCTGGGTTTGCAATTCATGAAATAATCATGTAGTTCGCAAAAGTGCTTAATCAGCGAGTTTTTATTAAGATCTCCTTCGAAGTTTTTCACTGTAGTTTGCAATGCTCTCACTACATCAACGGACAAGAGAATGGTCCCGTTTAAACGATCTAGCTCTAGTAATTGTCGATTTAATGTTTTAACTAAATCAGTACTCATTTTTTATCACCATAAATAAAGTATGCTTATGTAAATTGATGAAATTAATATTGATATAACAGTCACAGGCAAAGCTTCTTTTGCGAATTCTTTAAAGCCAATAATAATTCCTCTAGATCTAGCAATCGCAACTGAAACAACATTGGCAGATGCGCCAATCATAGTAGCATTTCCTCCGAAGCAAGCCCCTAAGGCAAGAGCCCACCAAAGTAAGTAACTTTTAGAGTCCGAGGCAAAAGGTTCTTGTTTTATAAGTTCCTTTAATACTGGAATCATTACAGCCACAAAAGGAATATTATCTACAAGACCTGAGAGTATTGCAGAGGCCCAAAGGATTATCATTAATAAAACCCAGAGATTGTCTGTTAGGTTAACTAATCCATGAGAAATAGTTTCAAGGAGGCCAACTTCTTCCATTGCACCAACAATGATAAAAAGGCCTGCAAAAAACAACAATGTCGGCCATTCTACATGTGTAATTAGGTGATGAAGATTTAATCGTCTATGAAATACAATCAGCATTAAAACTGCGCCAGCTAAAGCAACTATTGCAGGCTCAAGATGTGTAATTGCATGACTAAAAAAACCTAATAGTACCAGACCAAAAATTAAGCTCGCTTTAATCAAGACGGATTTAGGAATTTCTAAATTAGCTTTTTCTCGTTTGATTTGCTCAAGGGCAAGGCTACTAAGAAATAACCAAGGAAAGTCTTTATTTCTTGATTTAATTATTTTTGATTTAGTCTTTCTAAGATACCAAAAAATAATTGTACAGGTGACAACAACAGGTGGAGTCAGAAAGTAAATGAAGTCCATAAATTTGAGGGACTTTACTTGTGTTCCAATTAATATATTTGGTGGATCTCCAATAAGAGTTGCAGCACCACCAATGTTAGAGAAAAATACAAGTGAAAGAATAAAGATTTTAGGTTCCAGGCCTATACTATTAGCTAAGGAAATTATCAGCGGAACCATAATTAGTACTGTGGTAACGTTATCAAGAAATGCAGAAAAGATTGCGGTTGCTAGGCCAAATAACAGAAATACTTTTACTGGATCTCCTTTGGTGAATATTCCAATTTCAAGGGCAATCCATTCAAAAATCTTTACTTCGCGCAATGCTTCAACAAGCAGCATCATACCAAGAAGTAAGCAGATTGTATTAAAATCGATTGCATGTATTGCTGCGTGAAAATCAATAAAACCTGTAAAGATTAACAGTAGAGCACCAAAGAGAACGATTAAAACTTTATCAAGTTTCTCAGAGATGATACCCGCAAATACTGCAACGAAAACCAAAAGAACGGATAGTTGATCATTCATAATGCAAAACAGCCTAGTAAAAAATTATAGTAATTTCAAGCATGTAAGCTTGTATTTACTGTAAGATTATTTGGATCAGTAAGCCAGTAAGCGCAGATAAGAGTATAGATGGAGTGGGTAATATAAAGAATATCACCTTATATCTATCTGAAATTATTAGGTAAAATCAAATTCTGGTTTTAAAATGAGCAGGTTTTTAAAAAAGTTAGTAATATTAGTTGTTGGCTTAATGCTGCAAAAAGAGGCTTATGCTGATAAGAACAACTTTTTTGAACTGAATGTATCCCGACATATTTTTAGTGGAGAAGTTGTCTTAAAGCCTGCTGAAAGATATCAACATTTCAAGAAAGTAAACCTTGAAAGCGCTAAGCACCAAGTAAATCCGGAAGAGTTAAGTGCTGATCTTAAAAAATTAAGCCCGGCAGAAGAAGTTGTTGCTGAGTATGGGGATCCTTCAATATCACAACCAGTTCTAGCAAAAGAAGATGCTCCAAAGCCATTTAGAGCAATGATGGCAGCAATGCAAAAGGGTGAAGATAAGCTTGCGTATGAATATGCAAAGCAATATGTGCGATATATTCAAGATTTAAATCACTCAAATATGAGAGCAGTAGGCCTATCTCAACTTGCAATGGTAAGAGAAGGTTTGATTGCTGAAAGTGATGTTATTAATTCTGTAAGCCCAAAAGATAAAGAATTATTAAACCAGGATATTAAAAATCAGCTTAAAGCTGAGGAAGTCAAGACTTATCTTAGTAACTTAAGTCCTGAAACTAAAAGTTTATTGTTAAAGGCACATCAAGGAGTTCTCGAGGAAGATAATTCATTATTTGAAAAAGAGAAATTAAATCTTGAGGCAGAGCAGAGGTTAGCTGAAGAAGAGCGGTTTCAAAGATATAAAGCCAGGCTTGAACTCAATAGAAAACATATTCCAATTGATCCTGAAGGAAAAGTAGATGTGCTTTTCTTTTTTAATGCAGAGCAGATTAATTCTTTAAAAATGTCACCGGTAATTGAAGCATTGTTTCGTGAATCTGAAGAAGATGAAGGTTTTAACTTAATAGCATATTCATTAGCTAAAATAGATGCTGATCGGGAAGCGAATTTCAGAAGAATAACTAATGCAAATTTTCCAATTCAAGAAGCTGCTCAATTGGCAAGGGCATTGGGAATTAAGCAGGCTCCAGCCACAGTGATTATTTCACAGACTACAGGCGAATCGATAGTTGAAGTTGGGAGTAGATCGTTTTTTTATTTAGATGAGCTTGTTCGCAAAATGCAAGGAAAGAAATCTGGAGGGCTTGAAAATGAATAGCAAGCTATGGTTTTTAATTGCAATAAGCCTTTTTTTAAATTCAGTTTCTCTAGTTTATGCAGAGTTACCAGCTGAGCTTAAAGGACCTTTTTATACGCTTACAAAAAGCAAGAGTGATAATGAAGTTGATTCAGGATTGGCAAATTTAGATCGCTCAAAAAATAATGAAGCTAAAATTAAATCTAGCCTACTTGGAGACGCATCAGTTTATTCAAGTGATTCAGAAGATGCTCAGACTTATCATACTCTATATTCTTCTGCAGATAGCGAACCATT
>JAGRAS010000213.1 GCA_020434465.1 Bdellovibrionales bacterium
GAGACTTTACTGCTAGGAATTAGCAATTTATTAGACTGTAAATTTTAATACGAGCAACTTGTGACCAAACAGTTGGGATATATCATTGGTATCAACTCGATCAGTGAATTGCTGAAAATCGCTCCAGAAAGAATTTTGTCAGTAAAAGTGCAAAGTTCAAAAGGTAATAAATCTCCAAGAAAATTAAAACTAATTGAAGACTTGGAGTCTCATAAGGTTAAAATAGAGTTTTCCACGAAAGAGGCTCTTGATGAATTTGTCAGAACTGACTCACATCAAGGTTTTGTTGCTTGTGTAAAGCCAAATAATCCAAGTTCACTTAAAGAATTTCTGGATCGAAACAAGAAAAAACAGAAGTCATTATTAGTATGTTTAGATGGAGTCGAAGATCCTCATAATCTTGGAGCAATTTTTAGAGCTGTAAGTTGTTTTGGTGCAGATGCAATTGCGTGGTCAGCAAATAGAGGTACTGGCTTAGGGCCTACTGTTTCAAAAAGCTCGTCTGGAGCATCTGAACTAGTTACGCATTTTACTTTTTCAAATTTAGCAGAGGCGCTACGTAAGCTAAAAAAAAGTGATTTTTGGATTGTTGGTGCGGCAGTTGAAGAGTCAAGTGAAAAGATTTTTGACTTTGATTTTCCGGATAGGGCTGTGCTTGTACTTGGAGCAGAAGGCAAGGGTCTATCAAGGCTGGTAAAAGAGCTGTTGGATTTTTCTATTTATATTCCTATGTCGGGTCAAATTGACTCTTTGAATGTATCTCAGGCAGCAGCAGTATTTCTCTATCGTTGGGCGAGTGCCTAGTATCTGTTTAAGTCTTCTTTTTCCAGATTTCTTCTCAACTTTGATGAGCTTGGCGCAGGCAGGGGGATTTTGATATTTGCAAATCCCACTACTATATGACTAAGTCCTACTCGCGTGCTATTCTTTGTATGATTTTAGAAAATGGCTTATAACTAGTTAAATATGCGCTATTTTTATCATAAGCTTGCCTTTGACTGTTTTTGGGATAGTCCTATAGACAAACAGCAATGCTTAAAGTAGCTTAAAGTAAAAATAAATACTGGGGATTTATATTGTTAGATTCAGAGTCCGGGTTTGAGGATTATTCACATTTTTTTCATGTTTCATTGGAGCAGTTTACTGGCCCAATCGATCTTTTATTGCATCTTGTAAAGATAAACGAACTCGAAATAGAAAAACTTTCCCTTGCAAAAATAACTTCACAGTACTTAGCCTGTATTGAAGATATTAGTAATTATGATTTGGAAGTTGCAGGCGAATATTTAGTTATAGCAGCTACATTGCTATCAATTAAATCAAGTATTTTACTTAATGAACCAGTTGAGCTTGTAATTAATGAGGATGGTGAAATGGTAAATCCTCATGATGAACTTTTAAGACGTTTGCGTGAAGCTGAAATTTACAAGGAGGGGGCTGAGTTATTAGGAGCTTTCGCTCGCTTGGGAGAAGAGGTTTTTGATGCACCTCCAAAGCTTCGAGGAATTCCTACCCCTCCAACGAAATTTAAAGACCATGATCCTTATTTGCTAGGCAAAGCTTTTGGAAAGCTTTTAGCAGGTTTAGACTCTGACGTTGATCTTTATACAGTTAGCATTGAGAGTATCTCAATAGTAGAGCGAATGATGACAGTGCTTGATGTCTTGAAGGGGGCAGGAGAGCCAGTTGTTTTTTATAAGTTAGTACCTGATCTAACTAATCGCGCTTCAATAGTTGGAACCTTATGTGCTTTGTTGGAGCTTTGTAAGCGTCAGGCTATTAAAGTTAAGCAATATGCAAATACTGAAGAGATTATGATTGTGTTAACAGGTAAAGAGTTTGATGTTAGTAATTTAAGCTCTGAATTTGATGAAGTTAGTAATTTAAATGAAGAAGAGTCGAGCGAAGAAAAAATAGAAGAACCGACTACTGTAAATGCCTAAAATTTTCCAGGAGTATTTGTAAATGAGTGAAGAGAATTTAAATCAAGAAAATCAAGAAGAATTAAATAGTGCGGTGATACAAGATAAAGAGCAGCTATTGCCTCTAATTGAAGCTCTTGTGTTTGCTCATGGTGAACCGATTCCTTTTGAAAAAATTAAGATCGCTTGTTCCAATTTTTCAGATGAAGATTTAAAAGAAGCTATTTCAAACTTACAAGCTAAATATTCCACAATTGAATTTGGAATTGAGTTAGTATTAGTCGCAGGTAAGTATCAGTTTAGAACAAAAAAAACATGGGCAGAGCATTTGCGTGCTTTGAAAGAAGCAAAGCCTAGAAGGTTAAGTTTGCAAGCCCTGGAGACTTTGGCTGTAATTGCTTATCGCCAACCAGTTGTGAAAAGCGATATAGAAAAAATTAGAGGGGTAGATCCTACGCCTACGCTTAAGACTCTCCTAGATCGTCAGCTAATTAGAATTGTTGGTCATCAGGATGCTGTTGGTCAGCCGGCGTTGTTTGGCACTAGCGAAGAGTTTCTAAAGATCTTTGGATTAAATTCATTAGCCGAGCTCCCTTCTTTAAGAGAGCTTAAAGAGTTAGAGGAAGATCCAGGTGAAGTTGACAGTGATGAAATTGGAGAGATTTCAGACTCAGAGTTACTAAAGGAAGCTGCGCAGCTTGATGAGCAGATTAACGCTGTTCAAAACGCTTAATTTTTTCTGCCAAAAATTGCTTTGCGAACTTTTTGATAGTCTGAAAAAGACAAGACTCTTACTTCTCCTGGGCGAAGTTGACCAAGTGCAAATGGCCCATACTTTACTCTTTTTAGTTTAACCACAGGATGTCTTAATTTTTCCATTAGTCGTCTAATTACTCTGTTCCTACCTTCTTTTAGCTCGATTTCAATCCAGCTCCCATTCGCTTCGCTTGGTAGAAGCCTCGCTTTAGCCGATAACATACCGTCCTCAAGTAGGACACCTTCTCTAATTTTATCCAGAGTTTCCCTGGCAACCCTTCCTTTAACTTTAACCTGGTATGTTCTTGGACATTCGAATTTTGGATGAAGTAAACGATCTGCTAGCTCACCATCGTTAGTAAAAATAATAAGCCCAGTTGATTCCCAGTCTAATCTGCCAACAGGAAAGAAATTTTCAAAGCCCCTTGGTAATAGATGCCGTATAGTTTTCCTACCTTCTGGATCACTCATTGTAGAAATTACTTTGTTTGGTTTATGCATTAAAACTATACCTGGACGACCTGTTTTGATTTGTTCACCATCAACGCGCACTTTGTCTTTTAGAGGATCTATTTTTGTGCCTAGCTCAATAGCAACGTTCCCGTTTACTTCTACACGACCTTGTAGAATTAGTTCTTCAGCTTTTCGTCGAGAAGCGAGGCCGCATTGAGCTATGAATTTTTGAAGTCTTGTTTGCATGGTTGGAACTTAGCACAGATGGAGTTTTTACTCTACTTTGGTTACTAAAATACAAGTGTTATCTTTATAATTTTCTGTTGATTACACTATCTTGATGTTAATAAATCTGGCGATTCAGTTTTGAAAACTATAAAAATCAGGTAGTTAACAGGACTTTAGTGAAGTCTAGGATTGAGATTTTTAAAACAATCTAAGTAAAAATGGACTGTGTATTTTATGCCAACATTATAAAAGTAAGTAAGGTAAAAAATTTGTGAGTCTCGTAAGAAATTTGTTAAATGAAACTTGCCTGACTTTATAATCTGGTCCTACCCAACTATTTTCCACAATAAATCTTGTCTATATTCACTGAATCAAAGTAAGTAAATTTTGAATTTATCAAGCAAAATTCTAAGGAACCTTCAATCTTAACGGAGTAAT
>JAGRAS010000214.1 GCA_020434465.1 Bdellovibrionales bacterium
TACCAGTTACTAAAATTGTAGAAGGAGAGAAGCAAAAGATTTTGCGTTTAGATCAGGAACTTCATAAGAAAGTTATCGGTCAAAATGAGGCTGTTGATGCTGTAACAGATGCAGTAATTCGCTCAAGAGCTGGCATTAAAGATCCTAAACGTCCTATTGGATCATTCATGTTTTTAGGGCCAACTGGTGTTGGTAAAACTGAACTTGCAAAAACTTTAGCAAGTACTCTGTTTGATAGTGAAGATAATATTATTCGAATTGATATGAGTGAGTATATGGAGAAGCACGCAGTTTCTCGTTTAATTGGAGCTCCTCCAGGGTACATTGGGTATGATGAAGGTGGTCAGCTTACAGAGGCTGTGCGCAGAAAACCGTATTCTGTTTTACTATTTGATGAAATCGAAAAAGCTCATCCTGATGTTTTTAATATTCTTTTACAGCTTTTAGATGATGGAAGGCTTACGGATAGCCAAGGAAGATTAGTAGATTTTAAAAATACAGTAGTGATAATGACATCTAATATTGGTTCGCAGTTTTTACTTGAAGGTATAAATGAAAAGGGTGAAATTGAAAATACTGCAAGAGATCAGGTTATGTCAGAATTACGTTCTCATTTTAGACCTGAATTTTTAAATCGCTTAGATGAGATTGTTTTATTTAAGCCATTAAGTGTGAGCGAAATTACACTGATTGTAGATTTGTTAATTGCTGAAGTGCAAAACCGCTTAAGTGAAAGGCATATTGAGTTAGAAGTTAGTCAGCATGCTAAAGCGTTTATTGCTGAAGCTGGATACGATCCTGTTTTTGGTGCTAGGCCTTTAAAAAGATATATCCAAAAAGAGCTTGAAACTAAAATTGGCCGAGCCTTAATTGCAAATGATGTTAGTGAAGGCTTTACTTTAAAAGTTGATGTTGAAGATGATGAGTTAAAGATTTTGATTATTGAGGCTAATGGCAAAAAAATTAGGGATGTTTCAGCAGATTCTAATTTGTTACATTAAAG
This sequence comes from Bdellovibrionales bacterium, assembly GCA_020434465.1. The sequence continues at coordinate 1,004 of JAGRAS010000214.1, forward strand.
CATGAGAAAATCTAAAGTTTTTGCAATCCCTGATTCCTTAAAAACTAATGCCTATATTACTGAAGAAAAATACCAAGAGCTATATAGTGAGTCGATTAAGAATCCAGAGAAGTTTTGGAGTGAGCAAGCAAAGTTATTTTTAGATTGGGAAGAGACTTGGAGTAAAACTCTAGAGTTTAATTTTGATAAAGCTAAAATTTCTTGGTTCCAAGGGGCAAAGCTCAATGCCTGTTTTAACTGCGTTGATAGGCATTTAGAAACTAGAGCTAACAAAACAGCTATCATCTGGGAAGCAAATGAACCTGGTGAGTGCGAGTCTTATACCTATAAAGAGTTACATCAAGAGGTTTGTAAGACAGCGAACGTCTTAAAACAAATTGGTGTTAAGAAAGGTGATAGGGTAGCGATTTATATGCCAATGATGCCGCAGTTAGTTTTTACTATGCTTGCTTGCGCAAGGATTGGTGCGATTCACAGCATTATTTTTGCTGGATTTTCTGCAACATCAATTAAAGATAGAGTTCTTGATGCAAAATGTGAATTCCTAGTTACGGCGGATGAAGGTTTAAGAGCTAATAAGACAATTCCGCTTAAGTCAATTGTTGATGAAGCATTAGAAGATATTGATTTTGTAAAACACGTTTTAGTGGCAAAAAGGACAGATGTTCAAGTACAAATGATTGCAGGGCGAGATCTTTACTTAGATGAACTTAAAGATTCTGTATCTGATCAATGTGATTTTGAAATAATGGACGCAGAAGATCCATTATTTATTCTTTATACTTCAGGTTCAACTGGAAGACCAAAAGGAGTTTTGCATACAACGGCAGGCTATTTACTTTATGCTGCGATTACACATAAATATGTTTTTGATTATCGAGAAGATGATGTTTATTTCTGTGCTGCAGATATTGGATGGATAACAGGGCATTCGTATATTGTTTATGGTCCATTAGCTAACGGTGCAACTACACTAATGTTCGAATCAACACCACTATATCCTAATGCTGGGCGCTATTGGGATGTGGTTGAAAAAAATAAAGTTAACATTTTTTACACTGCTCCTACTGCAATTCGGGCGATTGAAAAAGAAGGGGATTCTTGGGTAAAAAAATATAATCGAGACTCACTAAGAATACTAGGAACTGTTGGCGAGCCAATTAATGAAGATGCTTGGGAGTGGTATTATAAAATTGTTGGTGATGAGCGTTGCTCAATAGTTGACACTTGGTGGCAAACAGAGACGGGTGGGATTTTAATTAGCCCTTTGCCTGGTGCAACAAAATTAAAGCCTAGTTCAGCTACAAGGCCTTTTTTTGGAATTCAGCCTTGTCTTGTTGATGAAAATGGAAATGAACTAGAAGATGGTAATGTAAAAGGCTTCCTTTGTATAAAGTCTTCATGGCCTGGGCAGATGCGCACAGTATATGGCGATCATGAGAGATTTAAAGAGACTTATTTTTCTAGATTTCCCGGTAAGTATTTTACTGGTGATGCTGCCGAGCGAGATGAAGATGGTTATTATTGGATTGAAGGGCGTGTTGATGATGTTTTAAATGTTTCTGGCCATAGGCTTGGAACTGCTGAAATCGAAAGTGCAATTATTACTTCAGGTGTAATTGCTGAATCAGCAGTAGTTGGTATGCCGCATGAAATTAAAGGTCAAGGAATTTGTGCGTTTTGCATTCCTTATAATGACATTGAGTCTGAGATTGCAAATAAAAAAATTAATGCTGCGGTGCGTGATCAAATTGGTTCTATAGCAAGTCCTGATAAAATAGTTTTAGTTCCTGGTCTTCCTAAAACTAGAAGCGGAAAGATTATGCGTAGAATTCTACGAAAAATTGCAAATGGCGAACAGAAAGATTTTGGAGATATTACAACTTTAGCTGAGCCTGAGATTGTAGAAAAAATAGTTAATTTGTTGAAATAAGCTAAAAGTTTTTTAGAGGCACTGCTGAGAACAACTTTATTGCTGATTCTTTAGTAGCTTTTAATTTATCACTTGAGATTTGGTTTAGTTTTATATTTTGGTTGATTTGATCAAAAATTAGAATTGCTGCCAATTGTACTTGAGAGCTAAGCTTTGAAAGTTTCACTGAAGCTCTTAAGTCATCACGGCTATATTCTTTACTAAGACTAAAAACTTCTTCCAGAATAGTCTTATATACAACTGCTAGTTCAGAATAAGATTTTGCAGAGTTGATTTTTTTAAATATGTTGGAACGCTTATTTTTTAGTCTAAAGATTCTTCCCGAAAGAAATAATGAGAATAAAATTATTATCAATGTAAGTAAATAAAATACAATTCTTTGCGGATGAAACTTGGAATAAAGTTTATTAAAGGCTGATTCTTGTTCCCAAACTAATTTAGGCTTAGATTCTTCAATTCTATTGCTTTCTAATGCGCTTTGCTGATCAAATTCTTCATTGAAAGTTGGAGTCTGAAACCCTCCGATAACTGAAATATCTACTTCTTCTGAGATAGCTGTTTCATATCTAAGGGCATCAGGATCAAAATAGCTAAGTTTAATTGGCGGGATTTTAACAACACCACCCCTTAATGGAATTATAGTTACTGGAAAGCTTTTTGAAAATTCAATTTTATCTCCTAATATCTTGCTATCTGAATAAGCTGTGCTTGAGTATACTTTAAATTCATTGTTTTTAGTTATTGGTAGTTCCTGAATGGGATTTAAATTGCCGCTACTAATTATTTTATACACCAGTTCTTTTCCCTGTCCGTAGTCGACTGCTTTATTATCATATTGTATTTC
>JAGRAS010000215.1 GCA_020434465.1 Bdellovibrionales bacterium
TCAGGCCTTGGCGGATCTCCTGGGCGCAATCTGCGATAAATCTCAATTAAACTTTCAATTGTTGGAAGATTTATCAATCTTGAATAAAGATCTTCCCTTTCAGGGTTCATCTTATCTGTATTTAAAGTTTTCCAAAGAGAATCACCGATATGATTATCACCAAGATAAAGAACGTTTAATTTTTCAATTTTCTTATCTCTTAACTGACTGATAGTACCTTGCTCAACAACTTCGCCTTTTGCATTTATTTTATCGGCAGTTAATTCTTCACCGGCAAAAATAATTGGATGGAATCTGGAGCAAATTTCAACACAATCATCTTCTTCAAGATCCGCCATAGAATTTCCAAGGCGCTCCTGAATAGCACTCCAACCGATGATCACTTCACCCTCTTCTGCTATTGACTCACCAGTTTCTGGATGTGTTACATCTTCAATTGACTCAATAACGGTATCAGCACTGATCATTCCCGCTATAGTTGCTGGATCAATTTCCACTTCTTCGATTCCAGCATCTCGCATACGTCTTAATACTGCGCGATTAAACTTTCCATTAGCTTTACAAAGAGTCTTGCCGCCGGCCTTAACATCTTTGTATGACTTAGTACCTTCCAAGTGTAGCGGACTAAACTCAACAGTAACTGCTCCGCGCTTACCAAAAAGAATAGTATCTGTCTGATAGTATTCGTTCAAAATACCATCAACTGACATTCCAAGAGCGCGTAACAAAATACTTGCATTTAATTTACGACGTCTATCAATCCTGACATGCAAGATGTCTTTAACATCGAATTCTAAATCTATCCAAGAACCACGGTAAGGAATAACCCTTGCATTAAATAATAACTTTCCAGAAACATGGCTTTTGCCATCATCGTGACCAAAGAACACACCTGGAGAACGGTGTAGCTGGCTCACTATAACTCTTTCAGTACCATTTATCATAAAGGTACCTTTCTCAGTCATTAGTGGAATTTCACCGAAGTAAACAACATCCTCTTTTAACGCACTTAAATTCTTTGCACCCGTTTCTGGATCCACATCCCAAAGTACTAGTTGAATTGTTACGCGTAACGGCGCAGCCCAAGTCATTCCGCGATCTCGACACTCTTCTACATCATATTTAGGCTCGCCTAGATTATAAGAAACAAACTCAAGTGAAGCTGTCCCATTGTAATCTTGAATTGGGAACACAGACTTAAATACTTTTTGCAAACCAATTTCTTCACGTTTCTCAGGATCGACATCTTTCTGTAAAAAGCGGTCATAAGAACTTTTTTGTATAGCTATCAAGTTTGGAATTTCAGCAACTTCAGCTTGAGTTGCAAAAGAATTACGAAGACGAAGGTTTGTTTTAATTTTTGACGTCATCTTTTTGCTATATCCTAATATACACTTATGTCTTTAAAATCTGCGATTGAAAAAACTTTCACTTAATCAATGCCAAAATCTTAATTTCGTTTTGTCTTCAAGATTTCTTGTTACAAAACTTATTGCGGATATAGATCAGATGGGATATTAATAGTTAAACACTATCGTTTAATCACACTTACTTAAACTTAAACCTTTCGAACACTACTTAAGATTAATTCATCTGATTAATTTATAGTGTTCTCTACCAAAAATAAAAAAGCCTAAATCCAAATAAGAGGACTTAAACTTAATTTACTTAAAGCTGACAACAAAAGCCGGACGCATGCTTTTGCAAGCGTGCCCCCAAGGCTTCTAGCCCAACAACTTCATTAGTAGTTATGTAAAAATCTTTTGGTGTGAACAAGCTGCTCTATACCCTCGGGCGAAACTATATTCAAGAAGAAAATTAATGGCAAGCTTCCAGGGGCTATTTGACTAAAAAGTCAAGAGAATTCGCCCTGTACTCGCTAAGCTCCTGTAAAAGCTTGCCTTTTTATTACTTAAGGGCTGCCTTAGCGCCAGCTTCCTCAAGCTTCTTCTTGAAATCTTCTGCTTCAGCCTTAGCTACGCCTTCTTTTAGCATTTTTGGCGCAGAATCAACTAAGTCCTTAGCTTCTTTAAGGCCTAAACCAGTGATTTCTCTAACCACTTTAATAACCTTAACACGCTCAGACCCAGCATCCTGAAGTTCAATACTAAATTCAGTCTTCTCTTCAGCAGCTTCTCCGGCTCCAGCAGCTCCGCCAGCAGCAACCATAGCAACTGGTGCAGCAGCAGTTACGCCTAGTTCATCCTCAAGTTGTTTTACAAGTGATGCAGCATCCATTAAAGACATTCCTTTAATGAATTCCTTTACCTGTTCAAGAGTTACTCCTTCAGCCATTTCTTACTCCTATTTTTTAAAAATCTGATTTAAATTAATAAATCACTAAATAATAAAAACTTCTAAACCTATTTTGCGTCACTTAAAGTGTTTTTATACGCATCTAGGGTACCAACAAGCTTAGTAGCTGGTGCACTAAGTAATGCAACAACTTTTGTAGCTGGCGCTTGAATTACACTAAGCAGCTTAGATAATAATTCTTCTCTGCTTGGCATCTTAGATAAAGCAACAACAGCTTCTTCATCTAAAAATGCGCCTTCAAACCAACCACCTTTAAGCTCAAATTTTTCATTTTCGGCTTTAAACTTAGCCACAATTTTTGCAGAAGCTACTGCCTGATCTTCACCAGCAAAAATCACCATATTTGGCCCAGTAAAAAGCCCTCTAAGTTTTGCAACTTCAGAGACTTCAGCTTCTTTAAGAACTTCATCAATACTAAGCCTAGCAAGTGTGTTCTTTACAACTCTGCCGACCGAACCAGTATCAGAAAGCTCTCTTCGCAGCTTTGAAACTTCTGCAGCAGTCAAACCACGATAGTCTGCACAAAAAGTTATTGGAGCTGTTTTTAAGCCATTTCCTAAAAACTCAATTTCATTTTCTTTTTCAGCTCGACTCATATTTTTTCACCATCAATCAAAGGTTTTAAGTCATAAGATTCTCAAGCAATGAGATTCTTGTTTACTTTTTACTCTGAAATTACATATTCCTTATTTGAACAATATCAATTGGAACTCCAGGTCCCATAGTTAAAGATATAGAAGCAGATCTAAAATAATCACCTTTGCTACTCGAAGGCTTTGCTCTACTCAAAGCCAACAATAACGAAGAAGCATTATCTTTAATCTTATCCTTACCAAAAGAAGCTTTGCCTAAAGCAGCGTGCACATTCCCTGCCTTATCAACACGATACTCTGCGCGTCCAGCTTTAATGCCTCTAACAGCCTCTCCTACTTCAAAAGTAACAGAACCTGTTTTTGGCGAAGGCATCAAACCTCTAGGCCCTAACAGCTTTCCAATCTTACCAACGTGCGCCATCATATCAGGCGTTGCTACAACTGCATCGAAATTCATATTTCCGTTTTGAACTTCAGTAACTAGATCTTCAGCTCCAACTAGTTCAGCACCAGCATCTTTAGCTTCTTGAGCTTTCTCACCTTTAGCAAAAACAGCCACTCTAATTTCTTTACCAAGACCGTGTGGTAAAGCAACAGAACCACGAACATTCTGATCAGCTTTTGTTGGATCTACTCCGAGACGAATAGAAATTTCTACTGTCTCATCAAACTTAGCCGAAGCTGTACTTGCAACAAGTTCACAAGCCTCTTCTAAAGGATAGAATCTTCCTCTCTGAATTTTCTCAACTTGCGTTTTGTATCTTTTACCTTTTTTGCCATCTCTAAATCCCTACTCAACAATATCAATACCCATGCTGCGCGCAGTGCCAGCAATAATACTGTAGGCAGCATCCTCATTATTTGTAT
>JAGRAS010000216.1 GCA_020434465.1 Bdellovibrionales bacterium
TTGTATGGGGATTCTTTATTAGTACAGTACTGCTTTATCATGGAACTTTTTTAGTTAACTCTGCTGCTCATTTGGTTGGAAAAAAACGCTTTGAAACTGGCGATCATAGTAAAAACAGCTTGATTATTTCCCTACTAACAATGGGTGAAGGTTGGCATAATAATCACCATAGATATCCAGGGTCTGAAAGACAAGGATTTTACTGGTGGGAAATTGACATTAGTCATTACATTTTAAAAGTTCTTTCTTGGCTTGGTTTAGTGTGGGATCTAAGAGTGCCACCTAAGAGAATCTATGATGAGGCAAAAGCTAATTGAGATAATATATACCAGGCGCATAATAATAGAGAATTCCCATTTAGAAAATTTTGAATACCACTTGCATAGCAATCCAAACATTTGTTTTGCTCCGCCCAGAAAACTTACAATGAGATCTTTTACAGAGGTCACCCAAACAACTCCCTCTCTTTAACTTATGTTTTCTACTGTAATTTGGCCTGTTTTTATGCATTTTTTCCTTAGGTTTTTTGCTGATGTTAAATTACAAGAAATTAGCATTTATGCACCTACTTCAAATATAACTATCTAATTTTGTTGACTATTTTCATATCCAGTGATTTATCTGGATTGACGATATTATCACTAATGACCACATGGAATGCACTGATCATCGATCCAGATGAAAGATCGAGATCTCACCTTAAACAACTAGCCAACATCGAATCTAAATTCGACAACGTGAAGTCTTGCCCTGACTTATTCCGCGCCTCACAAATTTTAAATGAGAAAAATACATTTGATTTGATTTTTATATCACATGATATTGGTTCTGCTGAAAGAATGTCATTTCTGGAATCAGCCAGAAATTTTCCTGCAAGTTCAGTTGCAGCAATCGTACAAGTAGCTGAAGCAACTGACGCCGACGAAATTATTGAAGAAGCTATGAATTGCCTATCAGGCGCTGATGCAACACTTTTTTCGCCATTTTCTGTAGACGAACTTGTAAAAATTTCTCAATCAGCTTTAGCAGCTAGAGGAGCAGAGATCAGTGTTAGGCAAAAGTCTGCAATAATAAGAGTTGTACAAAAATTATTAGGGAATATTGACGACACTGCAACTAGACTTTCAGAAATAGCACCAATTGCTAGAAGTTTAACACAACTTGAACAGTCCTCGAGACCAATCAAAGAACTTCCAAATGGCTTACACGACTTGTATTTTGAAACACTTTTAGAAGTATTAGATCATTCAAATATTCCTGGAAAAATAAGGCCTGGTGCAAAGTATAAAAGCCCAAATTTAAAAAAGAAAAATTATCAAAAGCTAGAAGATTTTATTGGCAGAGAATCCTAACTAATGAACATCATTTGCGATTGAAACATCGTCCCTTCTACGCCTGCGTTTTTGCCTAGTTTCAGCATGTGCAGAAAGAGTGGTTCCTTTTTCAATTCCAATACTTAGTTCATCTTCATCAAACAAAGCATTTACAAAGTCATTTGAATCAAATTCTCTAAGATCCTTAGCAGACTCTCCAACTCCTATGTAGCGAATAGGTATTTTTAGTTCATCTTTAATTGCAACGACAATCCCTCCCTTAGGTGTTCCATCAAGCTTAGTTACAACTAAACCTGTTAATGAAATAGCTTGATTAAACTCTTTTGCTTGTACTAAAGCATTCTGACCAGTTGAACCATCTACAACTAGAATCTTTTCGTGAGGAGCGCTAGGGATTTGTTTACTTAAAACATTATTTATTCCCTCTAATTCTTGCATTAAATTTGATTTTGTATGCAATCGCCCTGCAGTATCAATTAACAGAATATCGTAATTATTATCCTTTGCTTCCTTTGCAGCTTCAAACACCACTGTCGAGGGTTTAGCATTTTCTGCTCCTGATATTACTGGAACATCAATTCTATTTCCCCACTCTTTTATTTGAGCAACAGCAGCAGCTCTAAAAGTATCTGCTGCAGCCATAATAACTTTAAACCCTTTTTCTTTAAGCTGGGCAGCTAACTTTGCTGTGGTTGTAGTTTTTCCTACTCCATTGACACCAACCATCATTATTACTAATGGGTCATTTCCCACTTTTTTAAAGCTAAACTCATCCGCAGAATTTAATAAAGTCCGTAACTTATCTTGAATCAACGCTAATGCTTCTTCTCTAGAAATCTCTTTCCCTTGATTCAACTCTGCTTGTAGATCTGTAATTAATTTCTCGCTTGTTTTTACACCTATATCAGCGCCAACTAAAACAGCACGTAATTCTTCTAAAGACTCCTCATCTAAGGCAGGTTTAGCGCTAAAAATCTCTTTTATTTTTGAAAAAAAACTTGTTCTGGTTTTAGCTAGTTTTAAAGACAAATCTTCTGTTAAATTGTCTTTATAAGAAGAGTCTTCTTGCTCATCTAATACTGCCTCTTCTGTTGAAAATTCATTAAGCTCTAAGCTTTTCGACTCATCCTCCGAATCAGAGTCTGGTGAATCTTCTAAATTATCTTTTTTCTCTGGAGCATCTGCTCCAACTTTTACTCTTATAGCATTTAAAGTTTCAGAAATATGTTGAAGCTCAAGTTTTTGTAGCTCAATAGAACGTAAACTCTGGCTTTTAAAATCATTTAGTGTTCGCTCTAGCTTTTCTACTCTACCAGCAATATTACTGGCTCTTCCTAACTCTTTAGGTAATTCAATTTTTCCTGCACTACTGGCCTTTCGAACTGCAAACATTGCTGCAATTAAAGAAACTGTTGAAATAGCAAAAATTGCAAACAGTAAATCGTTTGGATTAATTGAAAAAATAAAGTTATTAGCTGACTCAATTAAACTTTGCATTCTGACTTCCCTAAAAATTTACAAGTGCTTATATTTTTATAGCCATTTATCAAAGAAATGTCATGTTTTTGTCTTTTTCAAAGCAAACTAGGCTATATATTGGAAATCTGTAGGAAAATACAGGCTAAAATGCTTAGGACTCACGCAAATCTAGCAAGCAAGTAGCCTTTCCTTCAATATCACCATGAATATCAAATGTTACCCAGCCAAAGGTAGAACGACCTTTAAACTTACTAACTTTAACACCTAAAGTTATTTCTGAGCCAGCTCTTATAAAGCCAGCTGAATACCTAAGATCTTTTAGTAAGATCTTAGAAAAATTTGCATGGAACCATTCAATGCTAGGTGTTACATCATTAGGCAAAACAAACTGCCCGGCATTAATTTTAACAGCTTGTGTCAATAAAAGCGCTTCAGTTATCGCAGCTTGAATACTGGAAGCACTTGCAAAAGATCTATTTTTTAAAGCTGAATCATTTAAAGGTAAGTTCAATTTAACTTTTACAATATCATTAGCTAAGTTAGAAATATCAGCTGCTAATATTTGATCGCTCTTATAAATTGGAGACAACAAATCCAAAACTTGTGTTGATTGTCTACCACTTGTTTTTATAGGATCAGATTGAGCTAATTGCTTTAATAGTTGATCAGTAACGACCACACACTTAGCTGTTCCACTTACAGCACCGCCAAGAAATATATCAAGCCCAACATTTCCATCTTTCTTGCGAACATTCGTAAGTACTAATTCTAAGCTAGCAGAAGAATTCTCAGGAATTGGCTTTGCTGGATATTTTAAGTTAATTTCTGGAATACAAAAATTTGGTCTGCCAGAAAAATCGTATTCATTGCTTTCAGCTAATTCTACAAGAGTTAAGGCTAAAGCTTCAGAAAAAGCTTGATGAATCATTGTTCCAGAAACATGCCCAAGCCT
>JAGRAS010000217.1 GCA_020434465.1 Bdellovibrionales bacterium
ATTATGCGCCTGGTATATGTTTCTTTACGTTAATGGGAAAGATTTATGAGACCGCTTTTATATTTTCACTTCTTGGGCAAGCTCTTGCCGAATTTCAAGCAGCAAGCCATCTTTAATTGAAAACTTTGATGGCCTAACTTCCTCTACCCCGAGAGCAGATAGTATTTCTTGTAAAATAATTGCAGCAGATAAAATATGTTCAGCTCGTTTTGTCTGGATACCAGGAGTTTTTATTATCTCCTCTAAACTCATAGAAGAAACTTTAGTAATAAATTCAGTTAAAAAATTAGTATCATAATCTTTCTGACCAGATAATAATTTATTGATTTTCCCAAAAGCCCTTAATGATCCACTTGCGCCAATTGCAAATTTAAATTCAGTTTCTTTAATTTTTGAAAGATGAGCTTGTAGTTCTTCCTGCACAACTTGTTTTAGATTTTTTATTGTTTCATTCGTTGGCGGGTAAGAATCTAAATACGCAAACTGGCCTTTTAAAGCTCCTATGTCAAGGCTACAACTATAAAAGACCTTTCCTTGATGACAACAAACAATTTCTGTACTACCGCCACCAAGATCTATCAAAGCAATATTTTTTTCGTCAAAAGACTCATTATGTAAAATACCTTTTGCAAGCAGCTCAGCTTCCCTATCGTTTGGTATTACTTCAATCTCTATTCCAGACGAACTTTTCACAGCCTTTAAAAACTGATCTGCGTTTTTTGCAGTTCTTAAAGCACTGGTTGCAATCGCACGAATAATTTTTGGCTTATAATCATTTATCACACTGCCAAAACCTAGAAAGGCATTAACTCCTGCTTGAATCTGGTCGTCAGACAGCGTGTTATTATTATACAAGGTCTTCCCTAAACCTAATACGATTCTTTCACGATATACCAGGCTGGAATTTAATGAATCAGAAATATCAAAGATAAAAAGCCTTGCAGCATTTGTACCTAAATCAATAATTGCAATTTTCATTCTACACTAATCCCAAAACCACTAATAACTTCTATTGGGCTTATCGGCACTTTCTAACAAAAAATTTAATTCCTATTCTACTTTAATATGTATCGTTTTAGACATTTCTTCGCCGTAAGATCTATGCATACCATCAGCAAATTGTAGCGTTAATGAATATTCTCCAGGCTCTAACTCAAGTGTAGTCTCTGTTTGCCCCCCACCAAAATGAATATGATCTTTATCTGCTGGTACTACCATGTCTTTTTCAATCGCAGATCCATTGATTATCAAATGATGATGCCCAGCACCATCTACAAGCTCTCCTGCTTTTGCTACTTGCATGCCACTAACACCCATTTTAATTGTTATTGGCGAATGAACATGAGCGCCATCAACAGGCTCTACAAAAAAAACTCTTTTTGTATCCGAATCATTATTAATTTCTGTACTATCTGCAAATAAACTTGGTGTAAAAAGAAAAATAATCAAAAAAGAATAAAAGATTTTCATTTGCGACCTCACATGTAACTTTACTGTAGTAATACCATGGAGAGTGCAGAGCGCAAGTATTGATTAAATGAGATTACTTACCTTTAAAGAAATCAATAGTTTTACCCCAGGCTCGTTTTAAAAAGCCTTTAAACCTCTGGAAATTTTCAGCTGATTTTTCATTTATCCAAAAAAACATAGCAGATGCACCGCCTAAAATAGCAGTAGCAGTTAATACAACCTTTGCAACATCCCAGTTGCCGGTTAGCAAAGAATAAATATCGGCAGGTGCATTTAAAAGAGTAAAAACAATTGCAACTGTTGCAATTTTTGCTCCAACAGTTGTAAGGCGATTATTTGATTCTGCTAACAACTGGTTAATCCTATCAGTTCTATGCCTATCAAATTTTTCAATTTCTTTTTCTAGATTTAAGAGACGATCTTTAGAAATCTCAGCACTGTTCTTAAATGTATCTATTATTGAACTAATATCATCTTCAGGATATTTAAACTTTAATTCGCTAGGTAGTCTTTTATCTTGTTCATTAACTAAGTTTCTAATTGTATCGATTAGACCATCAATTTTTTCTCGATCAGCAACGCAGCTAGAATCAGCTTCCATCTTATGCCAACTCCTTCCAATTCGCTTTCTAAGTTCATAAGCAGTTGTAGAAATGGAATCCATTGAGGCACACCAAAGCTGGGCAAGTACACTGAGTTCTAGCGGCCCATTATTCTTACGAATTGCTGTTATCAAACTATTTTTATCATAATCACTTTCACGGCCAGAATTTATAAAACTATTTACGCAAGAATTTTCACCATCATGTATAACTATGATCCGCCCTTTTTCAAAATGCACCTGTACTTCAGAATAATCTAACCAACTTGGCTCTTTTGGATTATATCTATAAAAGGGAAGTGTTACCATGGTTGGAACAGCCCTTAAATCACCTAAAGAATTTTCACCTTTAGCAAGCATGACATCAATATCGCAATCTTCAGGAATGACTTTTAACAATGGGCGGCTTCTAATATTATAGATTTTCTCAAGGTGCCTTCTGTCTTCTGGAACAGGGCTAGTTACAAAAATAATTTCTGGCGATTCTGTTTGTAATTCAAGGGAACTCTCAGTGGTTTTCTTATTAGGAGTTTCTAACTTTTCATGTTCAATTTTGATTCCTTCTTTATTATCAACAAACCTAAAGTGATCTTCAGAGTAAACAATATTAGATTTTTTAATAATAGATTGGCAGTGAGTCATTATTAAGGACACAGAGTCAAACTTTTTCCTGATAAAAGTACCATCGATACAACCGCCAATTTCACTTAGTGCAGTATGAAAATAGTTTAAAAACCTATACAATGCAGAAAAACCTACTATTTCTTTTTTTGTTGTACTATCAGTTTCGGTCTCTAAAGCCATGAATGAATCTATCAACTCAGTAACAAGCTCATTATTTAAATTTCTAAATGCAATCGCCCCGCCTCGTTTACCATGCAAATCCATAACTTCTATATATGCGAGAGCATTTGACTCTGCATTTATTCTACTATCTACAGCACATCTTGATGCATCAGGCACAAGCTTGCTGTTCTCTGCTCCAGGATCCCCTAATTTTGGAATGACTAGTTTTAGATTTGCTTTTTCAAAAACAGATCTTTGTTTATTTGTTTTGGGAAGAGAAACATCTTTTAATGAAGGATGTCTAGCGCCTGCTATTGGTAATGGCCGCTGTGGATGAATCCCGTTAGAAGCAGAGTCATCATGATGATTAGAATGTCTTGATTCCATTTGTGCAACAAAAATTTATTGATTCAATCCCCCAGCCATATTCCATATCTTTGCTTATAGGCTTAAATTTGAACTTATAAGCCCTAAATGGCTATGGAGAATAAGCTAAATTTAACACGTATCTAATTGTTAACATAATTTTCAATAATAAAACCTGCTAAAATATAGTGAAAAAACTGTTTAAAATTAATCAACTTAACACTATATATACACCTCGCAATTGAATTTGCCGGAGGTAAATCAATACGGGGGTGTATTAGAGCCTGGCTAGCGAAGTTAGCTTAGGCTTAAATGAGATAAGATATACCAGGCGCATTTGAAAACGCCTGATCGGCATTTTTAAATGCGCCTGGTATATCAGTAATCAAAGGATCAAATGAGCTATAAATGTTTTAAGTGTGGTTGTGAGCTTAACTTAGCTTCGCCAACGAGTGTTGGTAGAAAAGAAGAATGTCAAAAATGCAGCGCGGATTTACACGCTTGTCTTAACTGCATATTTTACGATGAAAATGCCTACAAT
>JAGRAS010000218.1 GCA_020434465.1 Bdellovibrionales bacterium
TTAATCAAAACAGGGAATCCTATTTTTTCGGCTTCAACCATTAAGTCTTCATCTGAAAGACCTCCTGGTGCACCTGGCGTACAAGGAACTCCGAACTTTTCTACACAACTTCTAGCAGCAGTTTTACTTCCCAAAATCTTTATGCTCTCAGGAGTTGGTCCAATAAAAATAAGTCCGGCATCAATTACAGCCTGAGCAAAATCAGAGTTTTCTGATAAAAAACCATAGCCCGGATGAATAGCATCGCAGCTATGTTTTAAAGCCGCAGCTACAATTTTTTCAATATTAAGATAAGACTCAGAGGCAGGGGCTGGGCCTATAATAACTAGCTCGTCAGCCATTCGAGCAACCAAGGACTTTTGATCTGCCTCAGAAACAATAGAAACCGGCTTAATGCCTAACTCATTACACGCACGTTGTATTCTAAGAGAAATTTCCCCTCTATTAGCAATAAGTATTTTATTAATTTCTTTAGGCATTAATTAAACTCTTGGAATTGATACTTTGGCCTAAGCATGTCGGGATAGTAGTTAAATAAAACTGCTTTGTACACAAAAACCGAACTTAAAAATGCTGTTTAAGTATTTGCTCTCTTTTTAGAAATTACTATAGTATTCCTTAAGACAATTTGTCTAAATAGCATAAGGAGTGAGCATGTCTAACACCATTCATAAAAAACTTATCATTTTAGGGTCAGGCCCTGCTGGCTTAACAGCCGCAGTGTATGCTGCACGTGCAAACTTAGAACCCTTATTAGTACACGGCCCCACTCCAGGTGGACAGCTAACCACAACTACAGATGTAGAGAATTTTCCAGGCTTTGCAAAAGGAATCATGGGTCCAGATTTAATGAAAGAAATGGAAGATCAAGCTGCACGATTCGGAACAGAATTTTTACAAGAAATTGTGGAAGAAACAGATTTATCAAATCGTCCTTTTACACTTAAAACAGCTTCAAAGACCCTAACTTGTGATGTGCTTATTATTGCTACTGGGGCTAAACCTCGTTTATTAGGCTTAGACGCTGAAAAAGAATTAATGGGCTACGGAGTATCAACATGCGCCACATGCGACGGCGCTTTTTTTAGAGATGTGCCTATTTTAGTTGTTGGCGGCGGGGACTCTGCTTGTGAAGAAGCTCTATTCCTTACCAAATTTGGTAGCAAAGTATATGTTGCTCTAAGGCGTGATGAGTTTAGAGCATCAAAAATTATGGCTGATCGTGTATTGAATCATGATAAGATAGAGGTTCTATTCAAAAAAGAACTTAAATCAGTCACTGGAACAAAAAAAGATGGGGTAACCAGCGCCACTCTTTATCATTCAGAAACAAATGAAGAAATGGAACTAGATTGCAAAGCTGTTTTTATTGCTATTGGACATATCCCTAACTCACATTTATTTAAGGGCAAAATAGATATGGATGAAAATGGCTATATTGTACCTAAGCCAAATTCAACAGCTACTAATATTGAAGGGGTTTTTGCCTGTGGAGATGTTCAAGATCACGTTTTTAGACAAGCTGTTACAGCAGCAGGAACTGGTTGTATGGCTGCGATAGAGTCTGAGCGTTGGTTAGAATCACAGCATTAAATTATAGTTCGCTAAACTCAATAAACCTTAGACGAGAGAATCCGAGCTTGCTTGATTTCACCTAGCTGGATTGTAGTTAAAATTACTATCAAATAAAAAACCCAGCACTAGGGCTGGGTTTTGAATCACATGTATTAACACATGAGTTTAGATTTTACCTTGAAGCATGTAAGCAATAACCATTGTAAAAATTACAAGTGTTTCCATAAATACAAGTCCAAGAATCATTGGTGTAAAAATATTTCCTGAAGCAGAAGGATTTCTACCAATTGCATCTAGAGCAGCACTAACAGCCTTTCCTTGTCCTAAAGCACCACCAAAAGCTGCCAAACCCATTCCAAGGCCTGCGCCAAGTCCAATTAGACCAACTGTACCTCCGGCAACTCCTGCAGCAGTTTCAGCAAATGCTGGACTTACGAAGGCTAAAACTACAATTGCCGCACTGGCGATGTTTATAATGTTTTTCTTCATTTTTTCTCCTATTTATCGATTACTAAGTAATTGATTAAATTTTTAATGATGATCTTCTGCATGCTCAACAGCAAGAAGAATATAAATCATTGTAAGTGTTGCAAACACAAAGGCTTGCATAAACGCAACGAAAGTTCCCATAGCATAAAATGCAATAGGAACAACCGGTACTAAATCCATAAATGTGCCAAGCACCAAGTGATCTGCGGTAATATTCCAGTATAGTCGCAGATTTAAAGTAAGAACTCTTAAACAGGTACTTACTATCTCTAGTAAAAAGATAAAGATCCCAATAATTGCCAACCAACCAGAGGCCATTCCTCCAGTAAAGTGCTTTAAATAATTAACTAAACCCTGTTCTTTAATTCCGTAATAATTAAATGCAACGAAAACAACTAATGCCATAGCTACATTAACAGTAACTGTTGTGGTAATTGCCGGCACTCCTGGTATTAAGCCAATTAAGTTGGCGAAAAAGATAAAGAAAAAAACAGTCGCTGACAAAGAAAAATACTTCCTATTCTCTTTGCCAAGAATTGAATCATGATACTTAATAAAAGAAGATATTAATAAATCAATTAATCCTGAAGTCTTAATTTTTTCATCAGGGATTACACTAGCCTCTAATCCATTTGCTGTTTTTAGTTTACTAGCAGCAGATTTTCCTATTAGCAGCATTCCTGCACCAAGGACTCCTGCACATGCCAATTTTTGAATAATTGGTTCAGAAATAAATGAGTCTAGATATGTAAAATGTGCCATAAATACTGAAAAAAACTCTACGCATGTAGTTTATTGCCCCTGTGTTCTATAGCAATAAGCAGCATAAATCAAACCCCAAAAAGTGAATTTATAAAATTTGTTCATTCACTTAAACATTTAATAAGACTTAGGTTTTTGAAGCTTTGCTTTAATGCTAAAAACAAACGCAGAGGGTACAAACACAAACAAGCCGATTAAGCAGGAGAATAGAAAGGCTTCTCCTTGTAGAATAACTAAGTAGACAAAAAGAAGTAATACTGGAAACTTAGCGGCGGCAAGGAGAATGCCAAGAGTTTTGCTTCCTGAATCCACTCTTAAATAGGATACTATCAAATAAAGCAGTCGAGTATTAAATACGGTATAAAGAGTGCCTATAATGCACGCTAGCGGATTAAACCATGTGCTTGTAACAGGCATAAGTGATCCACTTACAAGAAAAATAAATCCAAAAATTATATTTGAAGCTTGAATAAGCTTTTCATCTTCGTGCAATTTAAAAAAAATTTCTGTCATGGATAAATAATAACTTAATTTTTAAAAAAACAAAAAACTCAGTATCATTAAATAGATAAACTTTAAAGAAAAGAATTTTTAAAGTTAAAAAAAAGTAATTTTATTAATTCAAAACTAATCTTTTTCGACAATTTCTATTTTTTTACTTTAGGTGACTTATAGTAAAAATTTTTTTCTTCTCAGAAGAATTTGATTTTCTTTGTGATCAAAGTTTTGTTAAAAATTTTTTCAGAAAACACTTGTAAAGATTTTTTATAATCATATAGATTGCATCTTCACTTGGTCAGACAATTGTGATGTTGTCATTTTTTAAAGCAATTTTTTAGATATCATCCTTTTTTACTTTTTTAATTGGTTGGTGCTCTCGATTAATTGCTTATTCTGGTTTAAGCAAGGAATTTTCAGGGCTG
>JAGRAS010000219.1 GCA_020434465.1 Bdellovibrionales bacterium
GCTCTTGAAGACTCAGCAATATCTATTGGCCCATACAAAGGTCTTCCATTTAAATCATGTGTGCCAATTGTAAACAGCTCCCAAAATTCTCGTGGGAAATTTTCATTTGGATTTCCTTTTACACTTAGTGCTCCGTCTAGCCATTTAAGCATTACACGATCAAGTATCATCTCCAATACAAGTTTTTTATAATCACCATCTTTTGCATGTTGCCTAAGTAGGTCAACGTATGACGGTAGGGCATATCTTTCACAAAAGGACAGAACATCAGATGATGCAGCAATTCGGTCGTGTAAGAATAGGAATATTTTTTCAAAGTAAGGAGTTGGGGTTTTTAACATTCGATAATAAATGTCATATCGTACACCCCGAAAATCTACATCGTTAATTTCTCTTGCGTTACAAATTTCTCCTTCATCTGGATTTTCTGCGTTGATTACTCCGTCACAACGTAAATCTTTTGTAGTATTAACAAAACTTGCAGGAGCATTATAAGTTGTTAGTCTTTCAATTGTAGCAGCCAGCCCTTCAGAAACTGCCCTATCTATTTCTTCTTGTGTTGCCCCAAAAGCAAATCTATCAAATAAGATTCTCGCTGCCCCAGGCCCGAAATTTCCTCTATAGGGGTCTAAGTCTTTAGTTCTTTCTACTTTACAAAGTGGCTTCGAAATTTTTGCTGCTAGTTTATACATTTTTGCTAATGTCTTAGCTTTTTTCTTAGTTTTTTTCCCTCTTAGTCTGTTAGCTTTTTTCGTTTCTTTTTTTGCCAAACTTTCAAAACTAGTAAGAAAAGTTCTTCCAGACTTAATTTTTAATAGACCTGATGACTGACCGTAGCAATGAGCGTTAAAGGTTTTACTTTTGTTCTTTTTTAAATTTACTTGAAACTGAATTGCTACTAGATTGTCAGGGTTTTCGACGAGTGTGTCTTTTTGTTTCTTTTTTGCTGCAAAAGCATTACTTGTTACTAAGAATTGTTGAAAGATTATTATTAATACAAGCCCAGAAAACTGGAGGAGTCTAATTCTTTTTATAGAAAGTATTCGCATTACGCACAATTTATGCGCAGAGGTATTTCCAGTATTCGTCCTTCCGGGATTTTAATATGCAAAGCTGATACCAATGGTAAGAATCAGCTCGAATTGGTTTTAATTAGTTAGAATTATTTGAACTAATTAAAAAAGCTCATTAGTTTTAAAAGAAGATTGGGAATATGTGTTCATAGCTTGTGAAGTAGTCTGCGGTTTGTGTTTGGAATCATAAAACCGCGATTATTTTATTTCACAAACTTTACCTTTACACCATTCTTTATGGTGCTTAGAAATTATTTCAAAAGCCTCTTCTGGAGTATCAACAATTCTAATAAAGTCAAAGTTTTCTGGGCTAACCAAGCCTCGCTCAAGCACAACTTCTCTCATCCATTTTATAATCCCTTCCCAGAAGTCTTTATCAAGTAAGACCACGGGCCGTTCTTCAATATGTCTAACTTGTATCAACTGCCAAGTAAAAAATAATTCTAATACAGTGCCAATACCACCTGGAGTGCAAACAACAGAGTGTGAAAGCCTCATAAAATCGTCTAACCTAGACGAAAATTTATGATGATGTCTCTTAATATCTAAGTGAAGATTAGGCTCGGGTTCCCATTCTAATTCGATCGTAAGCCCAAAAGACATACTACCTGATTTTTTTTCATCATCTCCAAGCAGAGCCCCTTGGTTAGCCGCTTCCATAAGTCCTGGCCCACCGCCAGTTAAAATATCAATTCCTTCCCATGCTAGATATCTACTCAAGTCAAATACAGCTTTATATTCCTCAGAGTCAGGTTTGATTCTAGCACTTCCAAAAATGCAAGTTCTATAAAACCTTCCAGTATCTATATTCTTTAATTCTTGCTCCAAAGCTTGAGTTCTTTGGTATAATTTTTGTAGGCGTTTATCTAAGTGCTTTCGCCGATCTTTATACGCATCTTCATTCATAAAATTTAGAGATAAAAAAAAGTTAAAGTGGGAAGCAGTGAATGAATATACATCTCTTATTGATTTGCCTTATGCAAATTCAATTGCGAGGAGTATAAACTAAGCTGCTTTAGCTGTAATTCCTCTTTTTTTAGATTTGCCTTTGCTTGTCTTAGATTCTGATTTTCTATTAACTGTGTAAATATCATTATTTAGAGAGCCTTTGTGCTCTTTAAGCAAGCCAACCCAGCCTTCCCATCCGGTAAATTGCGATCTTTCTTGAATTAAGTCAGTTAAAACTTCAGCTCCATCTCCTTCATGTGCATCACACAAAGTCTGAAGAGATCTAACAACAAAATCCATGGCCTTAATTACATCAGTGAAATGACTCGGAAGAATTGGCGGGCTTGGTTTACGCTCGCATCTTTGTTTTGCTCTTTGTAATGCTCTAATCAATTCAGAAGCGGCTTGTTCGAGTTCGCTTATTTCATGCTGACGAAGAGGCGTGCTTAATAGCCGTGGATTGTGGTGAGGGTGGAAAAATCGATATATGTCCATTGTGCTGTAGCCTTGGGTCTAGAATATAACGTAAGACACTGATCTCACAAGGTGGATAATCGCCTCTATTTGCAAAAAAGTTTTAGATTTTCAGCATAGTTCTTAGTCTAAGATTAAAGACAGATTAGTCTAAAAACCTGAATTCGGTTTAAAGCTTATCATCATTGCTATATCACTCACTTGAGATATAAGATTGAGAAGTATGCTTAGAACAGTCTTACAAATTATTTGGTGGCTTTTTCCAATTTTTTTTGTGTTCCTTGCGCTTTGGGCAAAACTTGAAAAAATTAGCCATAAAGGAACTAGGGCCACAGACAGTGCCGTTCAATATCTGAAACAATCTGTTTTTCTGTTTGTTTGTGCGTTGGTGACCACAATTTTTGATCTATACGTGCTTGAACCGGAAATAAAGCCACTACTCCCGGATTTCGTCCCCTTTGAGTTATGTCAGATTGTACTGTTTCCATTAACTTTGTGGATTATGGCAATGATAACTGGTGGTTCAAAACCAATCAAAATAGAAAAAATATCACATGTTTCAAAAAAACAAAGGAAATAGTGGAGCTAATTGCAGGTGTAGATGAGGCAGGCAGGGGGCCTTTAGCTGGACCAGTTGTAGCAGCTGCCTGTGTTTTAAAACCTAACTATGTTAATCCAGATATTAAGGATTCTAAGAAATTTTCAAAAAAAAAGCGCGAAAAGATCTTTGAGGATATTATTGTAGATGCAGTAGATTGGGCAATAGCAGTCATTAGCCATCAAGTAATTGATGAAATAAATATCTTAGAAGCTACTAAAACAGCAATGCAGACTGTACTTTCTTTAGTACAAGCTGACAAAGGTTTAATTGACGGGAATGTGCTCGTTCCTGCAAATTTCCCAGTGAGGGCTGTAGTGAAGGGAGACGCAAAGCATATAGAAATTTCTGCGGCTTCAATTTTAGCTAAAGTCCACCGTGATAAACTTATGAGTCACTTAGATTCTATGTATCCGCAATATGGCTTCAAATTACATTCTGGCTATCCTACAAAATTCCATAAGGAAGCAATAAAAAAATATGGTCCAAGCCCTATTCATAGGAAAAGTTTTCGCGGAGTTAAAGAGTTTCTTTATAAACCTATGCCTTTGGTTAAAAACGCAAATATTTTTAATACCAGTTCAGTTATTGTATCTTTTAAATCCAAGAACCTCTAAAAAAATAAAGACTGGGAAAAAAGCAGAAATTTTAGC
>JAGRAS010000021.1 GCA_020434465.1 Bdellovibrionales bacterium
CTTTACCTTTTTCAACCACAGTAAAATTAGTACAACCATTTTTTTGTACTAGATTTATTGCTTGAAGATCAGCAGCTTTGCTAAAGCCATAGCTAACTTTTCTACCTTGATAATTTGCTGAGATCCGTGAAGTGACTTCATCATCGATGCAGAACACTGCCAAACCATAAAAGGGTACAGAGTTCGCAAACTTTTCAAAAGAAAACACTAGGTCATCAAAAGACTCATATGCTTCCATATGCTCAGAATCAACATTTGTTATCACAGCAATTGTTGGTTTAAGTAACAAGAAACTCCGATCACTTTCATCTGATTCTGCAACTAAGAAATCCCCCTTTCCTAACTTACCACCAGAGCCATGCGATTTAACTTGACCACCAATTATGACAGTCGGATCCATATTAGCAGCTTCGAGAATAGCCGCCGTTAAACTTGTTGTTGTAGTTTTTCCATGCGAACCAGCAACAGCAACCCCATATTTCAATCGCATAAGTTCAGCTAAAACTTCTGCGCGACGCACAATCGGAATTTGCCTTTGCCTTGCTTCAGTTAGCTCAGGGTTATCTTGCGAAACAGCGGAAGAATAGACCAACAGTGATGCATCTACTGGCAAATTATCTGCCTTATGGCCGAGTTTAATCTGCGCTCCAAGTTTTATGAGCCGGTCTACCACAGTAGAACCACGTAGATCAGACCCCGAAACTTTAAATCCAGAGTTTAACAAAATTTCAGCAATACCTGACATCCCAGTACCGCCGATACCGACAAAATGAAAGTGGAGATTTGGATTATACATTTAATTGAATAAAGATTAATATTAAATATGATCTATAGCCAGCGAAAGAAGGTCTATGCCTTAACGGTAAAACCTAATTTCGCTGGGTAATTATAATGAAAAAACCACCCATTGTCACCTTTATGCTCTGGCTGGATTCTGCTAAGCTCAGGCAAAATTATTCGAGATTTGTTAAATGCTCGCACAAGACCAGGAACCAATTAATTCAAGCAATTCTATAAAAAGCGTGGCTGAACGTTATCAACAAAAAAACTTTGTTGGCTCAAGTCACGCCTGGGCACATCAGCAATTAGATCAGATAGATAAAAATATACGAGTTTTAGATATTGGCCCAGCCATGGGATTGATGGGCGAGTACTTGAAGAAAAAAGGTGTTAAAGAACTCTATGCTGTAGAGATAGATGCTGAGACAAGAGCTAGAATTACTGAAATCTATACTCAAGTCGAAGCAACAATAGATCCTTTTAAAGATAAAAAGTTTGATTTAGTGCTTATGCTAGACGTACTTGAGCATATGACAGATCCATTTGAATTTTTAGAAAGTTTAATGCCAATGCTTGCTGACGATGCAAGTATTTTAATTTCGCTTCCAAATGTGGCTCATTGGTCCGTTAGACTTCCTTTGCTGTTTGGCGTGTTCAACTATTATGATAGAGGAATCCAAGATCGCACCCACTATCAGTGGTTTACCAGAAAACGCGCTAAAGATCTTATCAAAGCAACTGGGAAATTAAGAATTGATAACGAAAGCTCTTCAATTGAACCTATTGAGTTTATATTACCAAGATTTATATGGAATAATTTTATTTTTGAATATTGCTCTAAGCTAAGAGTTAAATTAGCTGAACTATTACCAGGTTTTTTTGCCTATCAGCATCTTTTGAAGTGCAAGAAAATTAAATGAGTCGCAATAAAAAAGTTAAACTTATTTGTTGGAATGTTAACGGGCTTCGAGCAATATATAAAAAAAATTTCAAACAATTTCTAAGTCGTCAAAAAGCCGATGTTATCTGCATTCAAGAAACAAAATCTTGGATGGATCAGCTAGAAGAATCGCAAATCAATCCTGCTAAATATAATGGATATTTTTCAGAAGCAGAAAAGAAAGGTTACTCTGGTACAGCCACCTTCGTACATCAAGACCACAATGTTTTGGCTTATGAAAAGCAATTAAATTTGCCTCACTTTGATAAAGAAGGCAGATTCTTGGTTACCAGACATAAAAACTTCGATCTCTATAACTGTTATTTTCCCTCTGGCTCATCTGGTGATCTAAGACAAGCCTTTAAATACGATTTCTTAGATGCCTTCTATAATCATCTGAAAAATTTGCCAAAGAAGAAAAGAGAAAGGCTTATTATTTGTGGAGATTATAATATATGCCATAAAGAAATAGATATCCATCATCCTAAAGAAGCTGAGAGGCTTGAATTATCCGGATTTCTACCAGCAGAAAGAGAATGGATGGACGAATTTGCTGAACTCGGATTTATCGATGCATATCGGTATATTAATGGCGAAAAGAAAGACTGCTATACATGGTGGTCATATAGAGGAGGTGCAAGACAAAAAAATCTTGGTTGGAGGATTGATTATTTTTTCGTAGGGAAAGCTTTAAAAAAGAATATAAAGCAAGCCAAAATTCTTTCTCAAACTACAGGCTCAGATCACTGCCCAATTAGCCTAGAGCTAGAGTTTTAATCTACCCCGCCTTCTTCTTGCTTGGTATGCTTAAAGTATGAAAATGTGCACACAAATCGCATTCGTTGGCTTAGGCGGTCTTTTAGGTAGCATTGCAAGATACCTAGTTTTTATTTCAATTACCGGACTATCTTTGTTTGGCTCTCATGGCTTAGTAACCGCAAATGCTACCGGATCTTTCCTAGCTGGTCTTTCTTTGCCTTGGATAATAAATAATGATAGTTGGCGATTATTTTTTGGAGTGGGATTTCTTGGAAGCTTCACTACAATGTCTGCCTTTAGTATTTCAGCAGTTGAGATGTTAAAGTTGAGCAAAACTCCGATTGCATTAAGTACAATTTTTCTGCACTTAGTATTATGTATCTCAGTTTGTGCACTTGGATTAATTGTTGGAACTCGATTTAAAGTTT
Source organism: Bdellovibrionales bacterium (assembly GCA_020434465.1). The sequence goes on from JAGRAS010000021.1 coordinate 2,908, forward strand.
AGTTTATGTTTGGAATCAGCATACCAGAGCTTTTACTAGTTTTTTTTATTGTATTACTTGTTTTCGGCCCTGATAAACTCCCTGAAATTGCGCGAACATTAGGAAAGTGGACAGCAAAATTCAGAAAAACTTCAGATGATATTCGCAGAGAGGTTTACAATTCAATTTATGAGCCAGCCAAGGATTTTTCAAATCGTAGCGACCCAAAAAAAATTATTTCAGAAATTGAGACTGACATCAAAAAAGACTTTAACAAAATAACTGCTAAATCTTCTGAGGAACAATGAGCATAGATTCCAAAGAAAATATGCACTTTCTTGAACACTTAAACGAACTAAGGAAGCGCTTAATTTTTATTATTATTGCTATTACTATAACAAGCTGTTTATCTTTTTTATTTTCACAAGAGATTTTTGAATTTTTAACTAAACCCTATCACGATGCATTTACAGGAAACTATCTAATTGGAACTGGTCCTGCCGAGGCTTTCTTGCTTAAACTCAAAAGTGCAATCTTGTTTGGCTTAATAATTGGCAGTCCCTTTATTTTTTTACAACTTTGGTTATTCATCTCTCCTGCCCTGCATCAAAATGAAAGAATATTTGCGGCTCCATTTATAATCACAGCCTCCTGCTTGTTTATTGGAGGAGTATATTTTTGCTATATTGCAGTTTTGCCTTTTGCATTTGAATTTTTTAAAGCTGAATACGCATCTATTGGCTTAACTCCAACTATCCGCATAAGTGAGTATTTTAGTATCAGCGTTCAAGCTATGGTTGGCTTCGGAGTGGTATTTGAAACTCCTGTGTTAGCATTTTTCCTCGGAAAACTAGGGATTTTAAGCTCTCAAGCTTTAATGAATGCTGGTCGTTATGCAATAGTAGGGATCTTTCTGATTTCAGCTATTCTAACACCACCAGATGTAATTACCCAATTGCTAATGGCGGGACCTTTATTGATATTATATGCATTGAGCATAGTCATCGTAAAGTTTGTTGAGCCAAAATCTTGATTCCAATAACTTCAGTTGAGCACCTTTTGTAAATGAACGAAGATTTTTTAGATATTTTTTCCAAAAACGATCCTACTTGGAAACGAGCAATGTTAGTTGCCAGAAAAATCTTAAAACTAAATACTCAATCTTGGCAATTAATTAAATCCGGCTGGCTTGGCTCAAGTACAGCAAATGATTTTAAAAAAATTCTTTCTTTTAGTGAACTAAATCCTAACTGCCTTATTACTGCTTCTGGCATGAATACACCTGAATTTGATAAGAATGCTGATACCCTCGAACATTCAATTAATTTTCTTGGCAGTAGGTACTCAGCAGTTATTCTAGCAATAAATTACACTTGCAACAGAGTAATTAAAAGTAAACCTAAAAGCCATTGGAAAAATATCTTTGAAGATATGATTAATACTATAGAAATAGGATATTTGTTGGGAGCAAAATGTAAAGAAATTGGCCTAGAAGGCGGTGCTTTAATGGGCTTTGCAAGAGCGGCCGGACTTGGGCTTTTACTTGCAGATAATTTTGATACATTTAAAAAATGGCACTCAATGACAGGTGGCTTTGAAAATAGAGAATTACAAATTGAACTTTTTGGATGTGAGGCTTACCAAGCATCATCATTTGCTCTGCAAGTACTTGGCTTTGGACCCGAAGTTGCGCTTGGCGCTGCTTTAGGCACGGGAAAACTTTCTCCTGATCACGTTTCCTATCCAAGAGAAGTCTTAATGTGGAGAGCTGCGTTTGAATGGATAGAAGCTCTAAAATCCGGCAAAGCATTCCCTGAAAAAAGAACTATAAAAAACTTTTTCCCTGAACTAGTTCCACCAACAGGTAATGAAAAAAACTTGAATCTTGAAGCCCTTTATAGTGAAGTTGCAAATGTTAAAAGAAATGGTTGCAAGTGGGTCTGGCATCTTCCAAAATCAAGTTACGAAGAAACTTCAAAACTAATTTAAGCAAAAAATAGTTAAATTTCGTATAAATTTACTACGAATATTTCGTAAATTACTGAAATCTTATGAGTTTTTATTGACCACTTTATTAACAAGTGAGATCATTAAAGTAGTAAGTCAAACCTCTCACGTTAAGTCTTCCCTCCCCAGTACTTAGCTTCCCGAATGGCTTATTGTATGAGGTTTCTTATAGAATGGGGCATCTGCTGAAAGGTAGATGCCGTTTTTTTTTCTACATTAGTGAATATATATCTTCACCAAGTGCAGGAATATTTTTTCTTGTTGTTACTAAGCTTACCCCACCTAAATCTCTGACTAAACTCTTAAGTTCTGCTGGAATCTCGTTAGCCTCGCCAATTAAGATCCCAATAAGGATTACCGGCTCATGAGTACTATTTAAGCTGATAAGTTTTTTTAGCTCTTCTGCTCTAACCCGAGACGAACTGTCAGCGCCATCAGTAAAAAATATAATCCTCTTTTGATACTCAGCAGCATCATTTGAGCTTAACAAGTCAAAAGCACGTTTCAAAGCATCATATAAAGCACTCCCACCTAAAGGCTTTGCAGTAATTAGGCGCTGGCTAAGATAAGAAACATCTGTTGCAAAAGGTGTATTTTGGTCAACTAAATTTGAAAACCTGATTAAAGAAACTTGCCCGTTATCTTTTGCAGTAAAGTTCGTTGCTAGGCTTGTTACAAGGCCAGAAAGCTCTCGAAAAGTATCGCCTTCCATACTACTAGAAGTATCAACTAAAAAAACTGTAGCAGATTTTCTTTTTGTTTTCTTCCAAGTTTCAATCAGTTCAATCACATCTTCTGAACGCGGAGGCTTTAAAGACTCAGCTGGCAAGGAAGAAATAATTCCTTTTGCAGAATCAAAGATTTGAGTCGCTGGAAGCGAGCTAATAGTTCGAAAACCTCTTTCTTTGGCTTTTAGTTGCCAATTGTTTGATAACAGGTTGGCTTGAATTGCTTTTAAAATTCTTAATTTATCAGTGCTTAAATTCTCAGAGTTGGCTATGCAAAAACCATAATTTAACCATGAAGATTCGTTAAAATAATGGGCTTGATAAAATGGATCTGAGAAAGACAAAAGCTCTTGTTCTGATGTAAAAACTATTGGGCTACGACTATGTTGTTTTTTTGCACTATTTAAATTCAGTACAGAGTTTGTTGAGTTACTCCATGTAAGCTTTTGAAAGTTAGAAAGAAACTTTGAACTTTCATTTTTAATAAGCAATTGATGTAAACTCTGTATTCCTACGGCAGAAAATAAAGGGTCAGGTAAGGCTAACCAGATCTTTTCTTCACTTGCCGCCTTCACAAAACTTTCAACATTAATTTTACCAGCTTCAAAATTAAGCTTTTCGGCATCGTTTGGATTGATAGCAGCAACAATCGGGCTAGAGAAAATATTTTCACAATCAAGAATAGTAGATCCAAGACCTGAAACATTTTTATTGACAACATCTATTAAAGTTGAAGAAGGTGCTAGCCAAGCATCAACTTTAATTTTTCCAGCACCAAGTCTTTCAGCATCAAAAAATCCATCTATCTTACTTAGTTTAACAATTGAGGGTATTTTTAGATCTAAATTGTTAATAGTCTCTAAGGAGACTTCTTTTAGAATTTCTTTTGTGTCACCACTAAATGCTATTTTAATTTCTAGTTGATGTTGCCTACGCAATGGAAGTTTTTCTGTATTTTCACAAGCAAAAAAAACAACTGTCAATAAAACCAATATAAAACTAAACTTCTTCTTCATTATTTGCATCAACCTTTAAAGTTCTAAGCAACTTCGGTAGTCTTGATAGACTTATCATTTTTTTTCTCCAGCTTGTTGCCCGTTCTGCCGGGAAGCCAATATAATCGCCTTTTTCAGTTATATCGTTAATCACTCCAGTTTTAGCTCCAATTCTTGCGCCTGGTACAATACTCACATGATCTCCAACTCCAGAGTTACCACCCAAAACGACTTGATCACCAATATTAGCACTTCCAGAAACTCCAACTTGCCCGCATAAAATCACATGATTTCCTATTTTTGCGTTATGACCTACTTGCACAAGATTATCTAGTTTAGTTCCCTGCCCAATAACAGTATCTCCAGCAGTACCTCGATCGACACAGGAATTTGCACCGATATCAACCCCCTTACAAACTCTTACCTGTCCTAGTTGGGGAACTGATCTAAGTCCATATTTTAGACTTGGAGTATATCCAAAACCATCAGATCCAATAACTGCACCATTTTGAACTTGGATGCCATCTTCTATTTCACAGAATTCACGAATAGTAACCCCTGAGTGAATCTCAACTGAATTACCAACTTTTACATGCGGATAAATAACAACATGTGGATGTATAACTACGTCATTGCCGATTTGCACACCTTCGCCAATAGAGCAAAAATCTCCGATATGAACATCATTCCCTATCACAGCAGTTTCAGAAACAGCTGCAAATTTACTAATTCCAGGTTTTGGTTTTATATACTCAAAAAACAAATGTACAATATCAATAAATTTATCTACAGGATCATCCACTCTAATATATGGAATATCAAAATCCGGAAGTTTAGATTTTTTTGGAACTAATATTGCGGTATAGTTTTTATAATTTTCTGATGTTAGCTTTTTTAAATTCTTTAAATAACATATAGCATGCGGCTGTGGTTCAAAAAAACTGCAAACTGATGAGATTAATATAGACCCATCACCAATAAGCTCCCCATTAACCTCTCTTGCTAATGAATCCAAGCTAATACTTATATTTTCCTTGTGGCACCACATAATGCAAAAATCCAATTTACGTATAGTTTAGTCTATAGCATTAAGAAGCTAAAAACACTACTCTTTGATTAATTTAAACCATACTCTATGCCTTCAATATTGCATTAGCTTCTCAATGTAAATCTAGCATTTTCAACAGCTGGAGATGTCAATTTTGAAAAACAATCTTAAATGCCAATAGCAGCAATTAGGATATAGATAATATGTGGCCTGCTGTAATCGTTATTTTTCCTTCTGAGTTTTCCAATAACAATGCCCCAGTCTTGTCGACTCCAACAAAAGTGCCTGAAATATTTTGATTTGAATTTGGACTATCACTAAAACTAACGGAAAACTGCTTACCAAGAAACAAAGCGTCATCTTGCCAACGATTTTTGAACTCAGAAAAACCTTTTTCTATAAACAAACTCCAAGCATCAATTAACTTTGGGCTAATAATTCCCGCAAGTTCAACTGGCGAAATCACTTTTCCACTTAAGTCGAATAAAGAAGAGGTTTCATTTATAAGTTCTGGTTTCCCAAGCAAGTTTATCCCTATCCCAACTAAAACATATTGCTGATTCTGACTTTGAAAGAGTTCAATTAAAACTCCACAAAGTTTTTCTCCTGCTTTACTTAGCACATCATTTGGCCATTTTAGACCGATCTCTGTAGTATAAAGCTTTAGACAGTCGCACAATACGCAACCAACAGCTAATGAAAGTCCAGTTAAAGATTGTACAGCCAAATTTGTTTTAAAAGCATAGGTACCATAAAAACCTTCATCCGCTGCATTCCATACTCTACCTTGCCTACCTCGTCCTTTAGTTTGGTTTTTTGCAAGTATTAACAAAGGTTCTTCATCAGAAACAAGAGCAAGGTTTTCTCTAGCTAAATCCATTGTAGATGTAACTGATTCATAACAACGAATGACTAATTGCTGAGACAAGCTACCTAGCCTTGTTGAACAACTTACATTAAATAAGTTTTCTAATTCAATTTCCCAGTTACTAAGTCTTTTAGGTTCAGATTGCATGGCTAAAAAATTAAAGACTTATCTATAAGTTTCTAATAAAGAGTTGATACTACACTCCTTCACTTCTACTAGAGATCCATTCAAGAAGATTCCTTCCCAGTACTCTAAAAGCAGCAGCTCCTGGAACTGCCAGCATAATACCAATAAGCCCAAAAAGCGAACCTCCAGCAAATAACGCTAAAATTACTGCTAATGGTGAAAGACCTACTTTTTCACCAACAACTTTTGGAGTAATAAATGTACCCTCAAGAAATTGAACTATGGCAAACAAAATCCAAACAGCGAGTAGATGATAAAAGTCACCAAAACTAACAAGCGCCATAATGCTGCTGAGAGTGATTCCAACAATAGTACCTAAATATGGCACCATATTTCCAAGACCAGCAATTACTGCAAGCAAAAACCAAAGCTCAACACCTATAATTCCAAGCCCAGCAGCAAACAAAAAAAACAAAATAACAGCTACCAACATTTGGCCTCTAACAAATGCAGACACACAAACATTTATTTCTTTAGCCATCTCAGTAATTGACTTTCTTTGTTTAACAGGAAAAAGTTTAAGAAAACCTTCATGTATACGCTCAAAATCTACTGCTATATAAAAAACAATAAATGGTAAAAGAGCCGCGTTAATTAATGTAAGTGTTATTGAATATCCCTTTAGCAGGGTACTAGCAATTGCACGGAAAATATTATTAAAAGTATCTCCGCTAATAGAACTTGTTAAAGAAGATAAATTAAAATCTTCTGCTCCAGCTCCTGTATTAGCCACACCAAAGTTTATCAGTCCAGAAATCTTACTTAATATTTCAGAGAATTTTTGGCGAGCAATTTCTAGATAATTCGGTAGATTTGTTGAAAGCTCACCGTATTCATTTAGAACAGTTGGTACAGCTGTTAATGCCAATAATAGAACAAAAACAACAACAAGAAACATTATTAATAAAACACCGATGGATCTTGAAATGTTTTTTCTTTCTAGATATTTCAATGCTGGAACCATTAGGTAAGCTATGCAATAGCCTACAACCAACAGTGCTACCATCTCTTTCAATTCGTATAGAACCCAGCATAAGACAACACACAGAAATACAACGATAACCCAGAGCGGTGGTAATAAAGGTTCTTTTTTAGCGGTACTCATATCTTCTAAAGAAACTGAAAACACCTAATGATAGCAGGGTGAAAGTATGAATGAAAGCCCTTTAGAAGGGCGCCCAATAAAAACATTTAAACAAAAAACAATACAGGCCTACCAAACACCTGCTCAACTTTATCACATAACTCCTCTGATGGATCTACAAGCACAGGATCTTTATCTGAATATCTTAATTCGATGAATACTTCACCTGTTTTAGTTTTTGCTCGCGCTTTGACTGGGCACCTACCAGCATGCAGTTTAAATATTTCTTGAAGTTGATCAATCTTATCCTCAACTTGTTGCTCTCCATTTATCACTAACACACCTTCAGAAGCTGATTTGTCTCTTAACTCGATTAGTGATTCCATTGAATCAATTACTAAGGAACATCTTTCTTCAGTGATATCTGCTTTACCACTAACTAAAACAGGATCATCTGCTACTATCAAATGAGCAATTTTTTGATATGTATCAGGCCAAACTAGTGCCTCAACTGTTCCTTGCCAGTCCTCAAGTGTGAATGTTGCATAGCGGTCTCCCTTCTTAGTGTTTTTTAATTTCAAGGCAGTAACAACACCTGCGATCTTAACCTTATCCCCGTTCTCACGATTTTTAATTTTACTAGTTGAGACAATATTTTGCTTTACCAGATAGTGCTTAAACTTTTCGAGCGGATGTCCAGAAATATAGAATCCCAATGCTTCTCTTTCAAAAGCAAGTTTTTTATTAATCGGCCACTCTGGTTTATTTGTTTGTAATCTTGCAATCGGGGGCACTCCCTCACTGCCACCAGCAAATAAAGATACTTGTGAAGACTCTTTTTCGCGATGATATGCTTGCCCTGCTTTTAAAACAATTTCTGATCGTTCAAGTAAATCACGTCTAGATTGAGGTGAAAAATCCATCGCTCCACATTTAATCAAGCCCTCTACCACTCTCTTATTTATCGATTTTAAATCAACTCGCATTATAAAATCTTCAAGATCCTTAAAAGGCTTTCGTTTTGAACGCGCTGCTATGATTGATTGAACTGCTTTATCTCCAATTCCTTTTACAGCTGAAAGGCCATATCTAATAGAATTTTTTTCAACTGAAAACTGCGCAGTACTTTGATTAGCATCTGGTGGTAATACTAAAACCCCTTGTTTCCTACATTCATTTAAATTTTTCAAAACTTTATCACTATCATCCATTTCATTACTCATTAGCGCCGCCATAAATTGCACTTGATAATGAGTTTTTAGATAGGCAGTTTGAAATGAGATCATTGCATATGCTGCGGAGTGGCTTCTATTAAATCCATATCTTGCAAAAGTTTCCATTTGATCGAAAATAACATTCGCCGTTTTCTCGCTGATTTCTCTTTCGATTGCCCCACTTAAAAACCTCTTTCTCTGCTTTGCCATTTCTTCAGGAATTTTTTTACCCATCGCTCGTCTGAGCAAATCCGCTTCTGCTAGTGAATAACCAGCTAACTCTTGGGCAAGTTGCATAATTTGCTCTTGGTAAAGAATAATACCGTAAGTATCAGATAAGTATTTTTCCATTCGCGGATGTTCATACACAAGTTCTTCTCTACCGTGCTTGCGTTCTATGTATCTATCTACCATTCCTGCATCAAGTGGGCCTGGTCTGTAGAGAGCAAGAATTGCCACTAAATCTTCAAAGCGGTTCGGTCTTAGCCGCATTGTCATTTCGGTAATACCACCCGACTCAAGCTGAAACACTCCTACCGTGTCTCCATGACAAAGTTTTTCATAAGTTTTAGGATCTTCAATTGAGACCTGGGAAAAATCTACATCAACGCCCAAACTTTCTTTAATCAGTTTTA
>JAGRAS010000220.1 GCA_020434465.1 Bdellovibrionales bacterium
GCTTAGTTGGCCGCGAGAAGTAGAGAAGCTGTTTGGTCGTAATCCAAAGCTTGCAGTGCAAGATGTATCAAGGGCAGTAAGTAAGGCTTTAAAATCAGCTTCGTTTAATAATAACATTAGATTGTTAGATACGAATTGGAAAATTGTTTATTTAGGTAAGGATCTAGCTGCTTCTCAAATTCCTGAATATTTACGAATGGCATGCCATCCTGGCTGGATGACTCCACCAACAAATATTTATATTGCTGCAGAAAAAATTGCTACAAATTGCAATACAGGATCACTCTCCCCAGAGAAAGCAAATATTTCAATGCTTGAGACTTTAGCTCATGAAATGGGGCATGTGGTGGAGGCTGCGATTCTTGGTAATGGATTAAGCCAGGATAGGCAAAGAGCCGAAGGTTTTGCTACTTGGTTTGAAGTTTATGTAGCTAAATATTCTTCTCTAATTTCTGATGAAAGTTTAAAAAGAAGAATTTTTAGTTATGCTAAAGAATACATGAAGAGAAATAATAGTTTTGATGGTTCAGCAGGAGCATATGGGTACGCATCCTTAGATTTTTTTGCAATTGTTGATAGGAGAGGGGTTGCTGGTTTAATGGATGTTTATAATAAGATGCAAAATTCTGGAGTTAGTTTTAGTACTGCCTATTCAGAAGTTACTGGCTGGTCGGATAATAAAATACAAAAAGAAAGAGAGCGAGTATTAAACTAAAAAACCCTTAGTATTTAATTATTGCTAATTCCAGCTTTTTTAAAAATTTCACCAAGGTTAAAAGATTTCTTTTTATCGGGGTCATGATCTTCAGTGAAAACTTTATGGCAAAGCTTGCATTTACCTGACTCATCTTTTTCAGGCAACCAATAAGCAGACATGGCAAGAATCAGAGTTTCTTGCACGAGATCTTCAAGGTCTAGTTGATCATCTTGGAAGTATAAAACTCCTGGCTCGCCATCCAATTCATCTGGATTACCTGAATCTAGGGGTTTAAGCATGTAGTCCATTGGTATTTCGATCTTTCTTTCTAGCTCATCAGCACAGCGTCCACATGGCTGTGTAAAAGCACTGGTAACTTTACCAACCAGCCTAGCCCCGCCTGTTGTTTTTGAAATTTTTATTTCTATTTTAGGAGGGACAGTAAAGAAAATATCATTCTCAACACCTTCATTCATTCTTGCATTTAATGAATCAAGTGCAAGTTCCTGATCGTATTGCAAGGGGCGTTCTGGAGAAATATCTTTAATCCTAATTTGAAAAGGTTGAGGATTTTGTTTCATTGCTTAGTCCTTATTCTCTGCTAGCTCAACTTGTACATTAAACATTCCTTCACCAGTTGTTTCTTTATTAGTAAAGTTAATTCCACTTGGCTGAACGTTTCCTCCTTTAACTAGATCGTCTAACACAGATTCAAGTGCAGTTTGATTATCTTTTTCTCCTTCGATAACTAAGCGAGTCACTTCCCATTTAAGGCTCTTTTGAGCAGCAGTTTTAGCTGCGCGGATTTTACTAATTACTTCAATTGCTGCTGGGTAAGCCAAAGAAAATTTTGGTGGGGCTACTGACTCAACTTCGCTAACACTTGGCCATTGAGTTGTGTGTATTGAACTAGCTGAATTTTCGTCAGAGCTAAAACTCCACGACCAGACTTCTTCTGTCACGTATGGCATGAATGGAGCAAAGAGCCTTAGAAAAGTTTTAAGAGCCCAGCTAAGAGCAGCGAATGCAGATTTTCTGCCAGGTGTATCATCATCAGAATAAGATCTGACTTTTACTAATTCTAAGTAGTTATCACAAAATTCCCAAAATGCATCTTCAGTGATGCTAAGAGCAGTTGCATAATCAAAGTTATTAAAGTTTTTGGTAGCACTTAAAATGACTTGCCTTAGTTTTTCAACTAAAGCTAGGTCAAGTTCTTCAGTAATTTCTTGAGGTGAAAAATCGTGGACAGAACAGGAAAGCCTTTCCATTTGCATTAGTACAAAACGAGAGGCATTAAATACTTTTGTTGATAACTTTTGACCAATTTTAAAAAGCTTTTCATCAAAAGCTGTATCAACACCTAACCTTGCTCTTAAGGCCCAATACCTAACTGCATCTGCTGAATGGTTTTCCAGCATGCTTTGAGGAGTTACTACATTTCCCTTAGACTTGCTCATTTTTTTTCTATCAGGATCTAAGATCCAGCCACTAATTAGCGCGTGTTTCCAAGGAATTTCATTTTCATGCATCCAAGCCTTAGCAATAGTAACAAATGCCCAAGTGCGGATAATGTCATGTGCTTGCGGTCGAATATCCATTGGAAATAACTTTTTATATTTTGAATCATCAATCTTCCACTGACTCGCTATTTGGGGAGTTAAAGAAGAAGTCGCCCAAGTGTCCATCACATCTGGATCGCCTATAAAACCACCAGGTTTTCCTCTTTGAGACTCATCAAATCCTGGAGCGGTATCGCTTAGAGGGTCTATCGGTAAAATTTCTTTCTTTGCATAAATTGGATTTTCGTAATCAGCCTCTCCATTATCTTTTACTGGGTACCAAACAGGGAACGGTACGCCAAAAAATCTTTGTCGGCTAATACACCAGTCTTGATTTAAGCCTTGAACCCAATTTTCATAACGTGAATACATGAACTCAGGATGCCAAGTAATTTTTTTCCCTTGTTCAACAAGGGCAGTTTTGTGATCTAAAACATTAATAAACCACTGCCTGGTTGGAACAAACTCAAGTGGTCTATCACCTTTCTCAAAAAACTTAACTGGGTGCATTATTTGTTTAATTTCACCAACTAAAGCTGCTGTTTTGCCGTCAATAAAAGAACCTTCCTCAGTTAAGAGTTCAGTAATCCTCTTTCTGGCTTGTTTAGGATATAAATTTGCAATTTCAGCATAATTCTTATTTGCTTTATCAATATTTTTACTTTCAAAGCAGTTTTCACCGTGTTTGACTTCTAATAGTCTTCCAGATTTTCCAATCAATTGCTTCATTGGTAATTTAGAATGTTTCCACCACTCAACATCCATTACATCACCGAATGTACAGACCATTAATATACCAGTTCCTTTTTCAGGATTTGCATGATCTGCTGGCAAGATAGGAACTGGTGCATGAAATAACGGAGTGATTGCAGTTTTTCCAAAGAACTCTTGATACCGTTCATCATCTGGATGTGCCACAACAGCTATACAAGCAGGTAAGAGTTCTGGTCTTGTAGTTGAAATTGTAAATTCTCCACCACCTTCGATTCCAAAACGAATGTCATGATAGGCTCCACCGATCTCTCGATCTTCAATTTCTGCTTGGGCAATTGCAGACTGGAAGTCAACATCCCACATCGTTGGAGAATAGCGACTGTAAGCCAAGTTTTTGTCAATTAAATCTAAAAAAGAATATTGAGATATCTTTACTGAATGTTTATCAATTGTGGCGTATTCTTGTCTCCAATCTACAGATAAGCCAAGATGTGACCATAAATCTTTAAATATTTTCTCATCTTCTTTCGTTAAGAGATCGCAAGCTTCGATAAAATTTTTGCGTGAAACAGGAATCTTCTCATCTTTACTATCCGCATGCTTTAATTTTATGTTTGGATCATATGCTTGAGAGGCATCGCAGCGAATTCCATAGTAATTTTGTACTCGTCTCTCAGTTGGCAAGCCATTATCGTCCCAACCCATGGGATAAAAAATATTTTTACCTGTCATTCTTTGATAACGAACA